>JALYLU010000387.1 GCA_030774075.1 Actinomycetota bacterium
AGCGCGAGCGCGTTCGGAGGCGCTCGCGCTTAGGACCCGTGGTCTCACGGATGCGCGGATCCGTCGTTGGACCGATCATGCTCGTATGACCACCAATGAAGTCACCGTGGATCCCGAGCAGGTCGAGGAGTTCGCCGGACGCCTCCTCTCGCTCTACTCCGGCTCGATGTTGACCTACATGATCGATATCGGCCACCGGACCGGCCTCTTCGCCGCCGCCGCTCGCGGACCGGCGACGAGCGACGAGCTCGCGGAACGCGCGGGGCTCAGCGAGCGCTACGTACGAGAGTGGCTCGGCGCGATGGTGACCGGCGGGATCGTCGACTACGACCCGCCGGCCAAGAGTTACTCGTTGCCGCCCGAACGCGCGGCGTGTCTCACCGACGGCCCGTCGAACATGGCGCCGTTCGCCCAGATGAACACCCATCTCGGGAAGCATGTTCACCAGGTGGCGCGCGCCTTTCGCGAGGGTGGCGGCGTTCCCTACGCCGAATACCGCCCGGAGTTCACCGACGTGATGGACGCCCTCGGGCGGAACGTCTACGACGCGCTGCTGATCGATGCCTACCTTCCCCTCGTACCCGAGCTCGCCGAACAACTTCAAGCGGGCGCGCGGGTCGCCGATGTCGCCTGCGGCACGGGTCACGCGCTCGTGTTGTTGGCGCGTGCGTTCCCGGCGTCCACGTTCGTCGGTTACGACCTCGACGAGGGCGCGATTGCGCGAGCCCGCGCCGAGGCGGGCGGAGCAGGTCTCACCAACGTGAGCTTCGACGTTTGTGATGCCGCTCGTCTCGAGGTCGATCGTCCCTTCGATGTCGTTTTCGTGTTCGACGCCATTCACGACCAGGTCGATCCGAGCGGCGTGCTCGAACGGATCCACTCCGCGCTCACGGACGGTGGGACCTTCGTCATGAAGGAGCCGCACGCGTCGGACAACCTCGAGGACAACATCGCGAACCCGATGGCACCACTGCTGTACGCGACGAGCACGCTGCACTGCATGACGGTGTCGCTGGCTCACGGCGGCGCCGGGATCGGAACCATGTTCGGCGAGCAGCTCGCGCGCCGGATGCTGACCGCCGCGGGCTTCGTCGATGTCCAAGTGCACCCGGCACCGGGCGACCCCGGCGACGCGGTGTACGTGAGCCGAAAGGCTGGAGCTTGACTATCGAACTTCGATATATCAGTATTCGAGTGTGACACCTCGAGCGAAGCCTCTCCCGTCGGCGTCGCTGCACATCGTGCTGGCGCTGCTCGACGGTGAGCTTCACGGCTACGCGTTGATGAGCCGGGTGGCCGAGCTCAGCGACGGTGCGGTTCGCATGGGCCCCGGCACGCTCTACGGCACCATCAACCGCCTCGTCGATGACGGCCTGATCGAGGAGACCACCGACCGGGTTCCTCGCGACGACAGCGAGCGGCGCCGCTACTACCAGCTCACCACGAGCGGACGGTCGGTGGCCGTCGACGAACTCGTGCGCCTCCAGGGTCTGGTGCACCGCATCGCCGGCCACCTTCCGGGCGCGGCGACGGCGTGAATGTCCCGCGGGCGGTCGGCGTGTACCGACGGTTACTGCGGTCCTACCCGCGCCGCTTCCGCGACGAGTACCGCACCGACATGGTCCTGCTCTTCGCGGAGCAGATGCGCGACGAGTCCGCCGGACGCGTGTGGGCTCGTGCCGTCCTCGACCTCGCCGTCACCGTCCCGACCCGTCACCTGGAGGCACATATGAACCGTCCGCCGATCCGGACGATGCCGTTGCTGTTCGCGACGGTCGGCGTCACCGGCCTGGTCTTCGCGATCCTCGCCGGCTCCAACCTCGCGATGTTCGCCGTCGGACTGACGATCGCCGTCGTGGCCGGAGCGCTCGCCGTGGTCGCTTGGCTTCACACTCGCGTCGTCACGACGCCCCGGCCGGTCAGCGCGCACTGGTGGAAGTTCCTCGCGTACGGCGCAGGAGCGCTGGCCGCGATGATCGTTGCCACCGGCGCCTCTTACGAGTTCGACGATTCGCTGTGGTGGCCGATGGTGCTCGTCATTCTCAGCGCGGTCGTGACCCTCGCCGCCGGGTCCGCCCTCGGCATCGTTCGCCTCATCGGGAACCGCTGGCGCCGCGCGCCAACCTGACCGATGAAGAGCATGCTGAGGAACTGGTGGCCCGTCCCGGTGATGCTCGCTGCGATCATCTCGATCCAGGTCGTGTGGTCGAGCCGGTACGACCCGAGTGGACACGCGGCCGACCACTTCTCGAGCGCCACTGCGATCTTCGGGATCGCGTTCCTCGTCGCGGTGCTGGTGTGGGCGATACCCGGCAACGTCCGCCGACGCGCCGAACTGTGGCTTCTCACCGCCGCGGTAGTCACGGCCGCGCTCGTGGCCACGATCGGAAATCTCCGGATCGTCGACGCCATCGGCGCCGACAACTGGTCCATGGACGAGGCCGGCGCATTGGGCCCGCTCCGGCCGGGCTACACATCCGGGCACGAGCTCGCGGAGCGAGGCGCCTACGCCGTCGTCGTCGCGGTCGTGGGGCTCGCGGCGTGGCTGTGGTGGCGCTGGGCGATCCACCCTGGAGTTGCGATCGGCGCGATCGCCCTGAGCATCGTTTTCCCGTCGTGGATCTTTCCCGGGGCGGGGATCGTCGTCCTCGCCATCGCCGCGAGCGTCACCCGAGCACGCCTTCTCCAACGACCGCGGTCGGCGCCCCTCGAGCCGGCGATGCCGAACTGAGCCTTCGCCACATTTCGACCCCTTTTCTCCGCGTGCCTGCCGTTGGCGGCTTCAGACGCGCCCGGGTTCGGCCGACGCGAAGCGTTGGTCGTGTGGGAGAACCGGATGCCCGAACAATCCAAACCGGTCCGCCCAACCGGCCCGCGTCATGTGAGCCGGAAATACCCGACGAGCTGCGAGACGAAGCGATGATCCGTAACGCCGCACCTGTCGAAGCGGCGCGCGGCCGCGGGTCTGATGTGGATCGCGTCCAGGCCGGGCCGGAGATCGCATCGCGAGATCGAGCCGAGGGCGCCGCGATGGCCCGGTGGCTGGGAATCTTCTTCGCTTCGGGGGCGACGCTGGCGTTGGCCGGGCTCCTCTTGCCGCACGCGCCGTTTCCGAACACAGTTCCGACGGCAGCGCTCTCCGTGTCGGCGTATCCGATCGCGCTGTTCTTGCTCTTCACGCGGCGACCAGTCTCGATGGCGTTGTTTCATGTTCTCACCGCGTCCGGGACGCTCATCGTTGCGCTCGCGATCATGCTCGGGGAGGGCAGCTCGCTCGCGGCGGTCTCTCCGATGTTCTACATCTGGGTTCCGATCTTCGCGATCACCTACTTCTCGTTCCGAGCCGCTATCGCTCACGTCGCCTGGGTCGCGGTGTCGTACAGCGTGGCTGTGTGTGTCGGTGTGGGCCGATACAGCGTCGGTCAATGGGTCGTCGTCGTCGGCGTAATCGTGGTCACGTCCGCCGCAGTGCACAGCCTCGTCAGTGAGATCCGCCGACTCGCGCGGACGGATCCCCTCACCGGTCTCGCGAACCGACGCGATTTCGATGACCGGCTACACGCGGAAATGTCCCGCGCGCAACGGACCCATTCGTCCCTATGTGTGGCCATCATCGATCTCGACGACTTCAAACGGGTCAACGACGAGCGCGGTCACCAAGCCGGCGATCAACTCCTGGTCCGCATCGCGCGCGCCTGGCTGCCCGAATTGCGCAGCATCGACTGCCTGGCGCGCTACGGCGGCGACGAGTTCGCCCTCGTTTTGCCCGAGAGCGCGGAAGCTGATGTCGTCCGGGTCGTCGAACGGCTGCGGGAAGCCCTACCCGCCGCGTCCTTTTGTGTCGGTGTCGCCGAGTACACACCTGCAGACGACGGCGACACCCTCATCTCACGCGCTGACGGGCAGCTCTACGACGCCAAGCGCACGCGGTCGGCACGACGCCTCGGCGGTCGTGGTGGACTTGGCAACCCGACTCGATCCTGAGACGCGAAGCGCGTGCCCGCGTCGCCGCGATCGATCGACCACCGGTCGTTCAAGGTGCAAATCGGGTCGTTTCGTTGGCCAAAGCCCTGGTCGTCCATGCCCCGGTCACCAGTGCCTGCGTACACTTCGACCTGGTTGGACGCGACACTTTTGCCCTACGTTCCACGGCTCGCGGCCGAGTGGGACCTCGACGCGCCCGGCGCGAGCTGGCGCAGCCTCGACGCGACGTGTTGCTTCGTCGACATCTCCGGCTTTACGGCGCTGTCCGAGCGATTGGCCCGCCGCGGTCGAATCGGCGCGGAGGAGCTGACCGAGGTCCTGAACCACGTCTTTTCGCGGATGCTCGGTGTCGCCTACGAGAAGGGCGGCAGCTTGTTGAAGTTCGGCGGCGACGCGCTGCTGCTCGCGTTCGACGCTGACGATCATGCCGTGCTCGGGGCGCAGGCGGCAGTCGCCATGCGGGCGGCATTGCGCGAGGCGCGTACCCTGCCCACGTCGGTCGGGCGCCTGAACCTGCGCATGTCGGTCGGACTCCACTCGGGCGCATTCGACTTCTTCCGCGTGGGCGCGTCGCACCACGAGCTTCTCGTCGCGGGACCGTCGGCGACGTCGACGACGCGGATGGAACAGACTGCCGACGCGGGCGAGATCGTGATCAGCGCCTCGACTGCCGAGAGACTCCCGGCCGGCGCGGTGGGCGCCGAGAAGGGCGACGGCAGGTTGCTCCGTTGGCGAGGTGTCGTGCCGGGCGGCCCGGGAGCGCGCGGTATACGCCAGTCGAATTCGGCCGAGATCGCCGCGGGGGTGCCGGTCGCACTGCGTGAGCACCTTCGCGAAGGTGGCGGCGAATCCGAACACCGCGTCGCGAGCATTGGATTCGTCAAGTTCCAAGGCGTCGACGACTACCTCGCGACCTACGGCAGCGACGCGACCGCCGAGGCGCTGAACGAGATCGTTACGTGCGTGCAACATGCGGTCGATGAGGAGCGAGTCACGTTTCTCGCGTCCGATATCGACGCGAACGGCGGCAAGATCATCCTCGTCGCGGGAGTTCCCCTCGCCCAGGACGACGACGAAGGTCGGATGCTGCGAACGGCGCGCACGATCGTCGAGCGGGAGTTCGCGATTCCCGTACGCATCGGCGTCAATCGCGGGCACGTGTTCGCCGGCGAGATCGGCACAGAGTTCCGGCGGACGTTCACGGTGATGGGCGACACGGTCAACCTCGCGG
>JALYLU010000388.1:0-795 GCA_030774075.1 Actinomycetota bacterium
TCCCTCAGCCGGCTCGGCGCCGAGTTGGAGAACGCACGTCCGTCTGGGCTACTCGCTCCCGGTTACTCGAAGACGGATGAGCAACGGCGAGAGAGTGCTCGCAAGGCACGGCCTTCGCAGACAAGCGAGTGGCACCGTAAAGGTGGACTCGCACGAGTCGCATCGCTCACCGCTGAGGAGCGGCGCGCGAGTGCTCGCAATGCTCATGCGGCAATGACGCCGGAGGCACGACGGGAACGCGCTCGCAAGGCTGGACTCGCAGCGAGTGCTGCGCGCCGTGCACAGAAGGCGGTGGCGTGATGGACCCGATCCTCCGCCACTACTCGCTCACGGAGCTGATGCTCCAAGCCGAGCACGACCTCGTTCATCCGACATACGAGTCGCTCGCGGACGTGCGCCGAATCCGGCGCGAGATCGAGTACCGCTACCAGCACGATCTGTGGGTGCGCGCGTGATGGTCACCGACATCGGGCCGAGCGGTCCGCCGCTATGACGGTCCGATGTGATTGTGGACGCGAGTTCGCCAACGCGAAAGGCCTCGCCAATCATTGCCGCTTCACCGCTTGCGTCTACGTGTCGCCTCGTCCTCGTGGACATTGGGGTCCGCTGCCGACGGGTCCGTGCGAATGCGACGTGTGCGGCGCCGGGTACTCATCGGCGCGCGGCCTCGGGTTTCACCGGTCGATGGCGCACGGCATCAGACCGGTGTCGGCGCGCGCGCCTCGCGTCCGCGAGGAGGAAGCCCGCTCGGCCCGCTGCCCCGATTGCGGGCGCGACTTCGTGCCGGGCCGCGGG
>JALYLU010000388.1:811-5211 GCA_030774075.1 Actinomycetota bacterium
CAACCGGGCGGAGCTTGCCGAGTTGGAGAAGGAACGCACAGCGGCCGAGCGTCAGCTGGCGTTCGGGTTGATGGACGCGCTCGGGCCGCTTGACCTCCGCCCGATGTCCGAGCGCCCGCGCGTTCGCGAGTCCGACGAGCCGGTCTTCATCAGCGACGCGCTCCGCCGCCAGGTGACGTCGATGAGGATCGTGCCGGCGTGACGATCAAGCTGCGCGAGGCGCCGACGTTCGCTGGCTACTCGACTCGCACCGAAGTCCCTGTCCGATACCGCTACACGTGCCCATTGTGCGCGCGCAAGGTCATTCGCACACTCGCGCAGTTACAGAGCAGCAGAGTGTGCAACGAGTGTCGTCCTCGACCGCCGCGCGCTGGACAGCGCGCGGATAATCGAACATGACGACCACCACTGTTTACGCGCTTCACCGTGGTGATGGCGTGCCGTTCAACGTCGGATGCACGACGCGGCCTGCGCAGCGCCAGCGCGAGCATCAAGAGTCGCGCGCCGACGACTCGATCCAGCTGCGTGCGCTGGCGACGTATTCGACCATCGCTGCTGGCTACCGCGCCGAGATCTGCGCGTGGGAGTCGTTCGTCGCGCTCGGTCATCCCATCGAGAACGATCGACCGACCGGCAAGCCATCATTCACTGACGACCAGCGACGCGTTGCTGCGCGGAAGATGAACGCGTCGATCACTCACGAACAGCGAGTCGTTCGCAACGCGTCGATGACACACGAACAGCGAAGCATCGCGGCGCGGGATGGGAACGCGTCGCTAACGCCGGAACATCGAAGCGCGATCGCTCGCAAGCGGAGCGCGGATGTGCGACCCGTTACCTGCCCCGACTGCGGGATGACGTCGAACCCCGGTGCGATCGCGTCGCACCGTCGGTTCAAGCACGCCGCGTAGGTCCCGGGCGCCGACGTCCGCCCGACCCGTCAGAACGCGTGAGGCATCCACTGAGCGGCCGTCGCGTTGTCCCATGGCCCGCCTCCGCACGTCAGTATGTGTCAGTGTGCATCAGGGTGTCTCACATCGCCGATACTGGATCAGCGGCGCCGACCGGCGCCGCAGGAACCAGGAACGGAAGGAACGGACATGGAGATCCGGCTCTACGACGGAAAGCACGGAACGATCGACCGATGGAGTGACGGCTGGTTCGTCGCCAAGGACCGCACCGGTCACGTCGTCGGGCGGCGGTCGTCGCTCGACGAGGCGATGCGCGCTCTGGCGCTGCGCACGTCGGCGCTCGCCGAGCTTCGGTCGGTGAACCGATGAACGACCACAGCCAGCCCTACGGGTACGACGCCACGACACCCGTGGCGGATCGGCAGACCGGCATCGCTCTCAAGCTGATCGGTACCGACGGGAACGCGTTCTCGGTCCTCGGCAAGGCGCAGCGCGCGCTGCGTCGGGCTGGTGTCGACCCGGCGCCGTTCATGGCGGAGGCGACCGCGGGCGACTACGACCACCTGCTCGGCGTCGTGATGCAGTGGTTCGACGTCGAGTAGCCGCGCCGACGATCATCGACCGCCGCCCCGACTTCGGTCGGGGCGGTGTCGCGTCCGGCGACGTACGCTCTCGCACGATGGCGGATCGGGACTTCATCCTCAACGAGATCCGCCGATGCGCGGAGGAGAACGGCGGCGTCGTGCTTGGGCGCGAGCGCTTCGAAGCCATCACCGGCATCCGCGAGTCGGAGTGGGCGGGCCGCTACTGGATCAACTGGAGCGATGCCGTCGTCGAGGCTGGCTACGAACCGAACCAGTGGAACCAAGCGCACGCCGACGAGCACCTGCTGCACCAGCTCGCGTTGCTCGCACGCGACCTCGGCCGATTCCCCGTCGAGAACGAACTCCGAATGCGGCGGCGCACCGATCCCGACTTCCCGAGCGCCAACTCGTTCGGCCGGCTCGGCAAGAAGGCCGAGCGCGTCGAGCGGTTACGCGCGTGGTGCAACGCGCACGACGGGTTCGAGGACGTCGCCGCGCTCTGCGTCGGTCGACCGGATGCAGTTGTGAGCGCCGAACCGGTCGACGACGGCGATGCCGGCATCGTGTACCTGCTGCACTCGAAGACGCGCGGCTACAAGCTGGGGATGACGTCCTCGATGCCGCGGCGGTGGGCCGAGATCCAGAAGGCCGACTCGGGCGACGTCGAACTCCTGCACTACTTCCGCACGGTCGACGCGCCCGGAATCGAGTCGTACTGGCTCCGGCGGTTCAAGGCGCAGAATCTCCGCGGCGAGTGGTTCACGCTGTCGAGCGCGCAGGCCGCGGAGTTCAAGCGGCGCAGCAAGTCGATGTAACGCCGCTAGGCGTTGTCGAACGGGTCGAGAACGACCGCGAGATTCTCGATCGGAACGCCCGCCTTTCGCGCTGCGTCCTCGATAGCGGCGCGCAACGCCTGCTCCATCTCCTCGGGCGTCGCGTCGGCGTCATGCTCGACCTCGACGTTCAGCGTTACCCTCACCGGTTCGTCGCCCATCCCGTTGTGATCGGCCGGGCGGGCGCCGGTCTGAATCGCCCGATCTGAACGTACCGGCCCACCGGGTGTCGGCAAGACGATGCTCGCGCGGCGGCTGCCGACGATCCTCGCCCCGCTCGGCCACGCCGACGCCCTCGAGGTCACCAAGATCCACTCCGCCGCCGGAACACACCGCGGACCGGCGCTGCGGATCGACCCGCCGTTCCGTCAGCCGCACCACAGCGCGTCCATGGTGTCACTCGTCGGAGGCGGCACGGGCCGCGTCCGCCCGGGCGAGGTGAGCCTCGCGCATCGAGGCGCGCTGTTCCTCGACGAGTTGCCCGAGTTTCCCGTGCACGCGCTCGAGTCGTTGCGCCAACCACTCGAGGAACGCGTCGTGCGCGTGAGTCGCGCCTCGGGAACGATCGAGTTCCCGGCCGACTTCCTCCTGGTTGCGTGTGCGAACCCATGCCCGTGCGGACGAAACGAGGCGGCCTGCAAGTGCGGCGACGTGCAGCGCACGCGCTACGCAAGACGACTCTCGGCTCCACTCCTCGACCGCTTCGACCTGCGCGTGAAGATAGAGGTGGCCGGAACGGAAGCGGGCGACTCGTCGGAGGTCGTCGCCGCACGCGTCGCGGCGGCGGTCGCCCGCCAGCGGGCTCGATTGCACGGCTCACCGTGGCGGCGCAACGCACACATCCCGGCCGGCGCGCTCGAGCGCTACCTCGCGCTCGACGGTGACGCGCGCGACGCCTGGCTCGGACAGTGTCGGGTCCGCCAGCTCACCGGACGCGGGGCCGCTCGCATCCGACGCGTCGCGCGCACGATCGCCGATCTCGAGGATCGAACCGAGATCGACGCGGCCGACGTCGACCGCGCCGCTTGGATGCGCGAGGACCTGTGGTGAGCCGCCGTACGCATCGGTGGGAGCGCGGCGACAACTTCCCGATCCGCGACGCGGATCTGCTCGACGCGATGGTCGACGCCAAGATGCCTCGAGTGCTCCTCGGCGAGGGCGACTGCGCCGGCGCGTTCGACGCACCGCGGGTAGCGATCGTCGGCACCCGCGCCGCGACACCGATGGGTATCGCCGACGCGCGGGAGATCGCCGCGTTCTGCGCGGGCGCGGGCATCACGGTGATCAGCGGGCTCGCGATCGGTATCGACGGCGCCGCCCACGAGGGCGCGCTCGACGCGGGCGGACTCACGGTCGGCGTCGTCGCGACGGGGCTCGACGTCGTCTACCCGCGCCGCCACGAGCGCCTGTACGCGCGGGTGCGCGAACAGGGCCTGATCGTGGGCGAGAACGGCTACGGAACGCAGCCGCTGCCGTGGCGCTTCCCCGTCCGCAACCGGATCATCGCGGCCCTGGCCGACGCGGTAGTCGTCGTAGAGGCGACCTGCAGCGGCGGCGCTCGCATCACCGCGAACGACGCCGCGCGCTTCGGCCGCGACGTGTATGCGCTGCCGGGTTCGCGTCGTAATCCGGCCGCGGCCGGCTGCAATGCGCTCCTGCTCGACGGCGCGAAACCACTCCTCGATCCCGCGGACGTGCTGTTCGCCATCGGACGCGGAGGGACGCTCGAGGGCGGTTGGTCGGCTGCGCCACCCCCCGTCGACCCCGACCAGCGGGCCGTGGTGCGGGCCCTGGCCGGCGAGTCGGCCACGATCGACGAGATCGAACGGCGCGTCCGATTCCCGGCCGATCGGCTCGGTTCTGCCCTGCGCGCGCTCGAGGTCGGCGGACATCTCGTCCGTAAGCGGGGCCTGTGGTGGCCTCGTTGAGTCAACTCTGGCCGCTGAGCGCCGAAAAAGACCTGTGGAGCTCTCTCAGTGCCCGTACGACCACACGGCGATCGCAGCCGAGGTCTGCTCGGGCGGATCCGTCGTCTTGACGTGCCCGGCGTGCGGCGCGGCTTGGGAATGGCA
>JALYLU010000389.1 GCA_030774075.1 Actinomycetota bacterium
AGCCTGGAGCGCGACATGCGCCGGCGCGTCGTTGCCGGCCCACCCCGACATCTCGATGGTCGACGCATCGAGCACCACGACGTCGGCCGCCATGCCCGGCGCGAGCCGTCCAACGCGGCTCGCGAGACCGGCAGCGGCCGCGCCGTTCACGGTGGCCCAGGCCAGTGCCTCTCCGGCCCCGACCGAGACGCCGTCTTGGACCTCGCAACCGTCGATTCCCCGTTGGTTGGCCGCGGCCCGCTCGACTTGGAGAGCAAGGCGAAGCGGAAAGAACATGTCGCCGCTGTTGTTCGACACGATGTCGGCGCCCAGCGACGGTCGGATCCCTACGGAGCGCGCTCGCTCAGTGCTCGGGTAACCCATGCCCATCTGCATCTCGGTCTCCGGCGTGAACACCACATGGGTTCCGGAATCAGCGATGAGCTTCCACTCGTCGGTCGTCGTGATGTTGACGTGCACGAGAAGCACATCGGGCCCCAGAAGCTGGCGCGGTGCCAACACGTTGGCCACCTCAGCCGGGTCGCCTCCCCACCGCGTCGTGTTCACGTGATGAGTGATCAGCGCGCCGACCTCGCGCGCGAACCGGTATTGCGCCGCGACGGTGTCGGCGGTCGCGAGGCCCAGCTCTTCTGGCGCACAGCCGAGGGTGAGCCGGTCGTCCTTCGACGAGAACTCCTTGCTCGCGACCTCGCGGAGAAACGCGGCCTTCCCGACGTGATCACCGAAGGAGTCGTCGGCCTCGGGCGGGACGTTGAAACCGGCGGCCCAGACCGCCCGGATCCCGGATTCGCGCAGCCCGCGGATCGACTCCCACGCGTGATCAGGCGTGAGGATGTTGTGGCAGTAGTCGACGACGGTAGTGACCCCCGCGTTCAGCATCTCCAGCGCACCGGCAAGTTGCGCGACGTACATGTCGTCGGCAGTGAACAACGCCGCCGCCCGCACGCGGATGCCGAGCAGGTAGTTCATCAACGACCAGTCCGCAGTGAGGCTGCGGAGGGGAAGCTGCCAGACGTGGCGATGGCAGTCGATCAGCCCGGGCATCACGATCGATCCCGCGGCGTCGATGCGGTCCGCATCAACCTCACCGAGATCCCCGCCGACGGCGACCACCCGGCCGTCCTCGATGAGCATGTCGCCGACGACCGGGGCGCGCGCCTCGTCCATCGTGACGATCCGGCCGTCCATGATGACCAGGCGATTCGTCATGCCATAACCCCCCTTTCGTCGATGGAACCACCGACGACGCCATTCGTCTAGCGAGCAAGTGCATATAGTCGCCATAAATGAAACCGATACTCCTGACGACGGACCTGAACCTGCTCGTCCCGCTGCAATCAATCCTTCGCTACGCGAACGTGAGCCGAGCAGCGGCCGAGCAGGGGAGGAGCCAACCCGCGATGAGCGTTGTACTCCGGAAGTGCAGGACGCTCTTCGACGACGACTTGCTTGTTCGAGAAGGCGGTCGCTACGTGTTGACCGCGGGCGGGGCGGAGCTGCTCGCCGAGCTCGACAACGCACTTCAGGTGGTCGCGGCCGTGCTCTCACCCCACGAGTTCGATCCGTCGACGTGCACGCGCGCCTTCACGATCGCGGCTTCGGATTACGTGCTCGAGATGCTCGCCGCACCGCTCGCTCGACAGCTGTGCGACCGCGCCGCCGGAGTGATCATCAACTTCATTCCGCTCCAGCAGATCGATCAGCGAATGGTGCCGGAGTTCATGATTGTTCCGCCCCGCTACGCCACGCGCGACGGAGAAGAACTGCTTCGCGATGACTGGGTCGCGGTATCACGGCCTGGACGATTCGCGGGCGCGCGCGTCGGCGCGGCCGACCTCGGCGAGATGAGACACGTCCGCTACTCGATCGCGGGTCGGCCCACGGTCGCGGACGCGGCGATCGACGCACTTCACCTTGGCCTTCGCGTTCCGGTGACGATGCCCGACTTCGGAGGTGCGCTACGACTGGCCGCCGCGAGCGATCTCGTGGCAGTCGTACCGCGCCGTCTCGCCTTGCGACACGAATCGATGGTCAAGTTCAGTTTCGTCGAGCTGGACCTCGAGATCCCTCCGTTGACCGAGATACTCAACTGGCCGCCGTCGTTTGACAGTGACACGCCGCACATCTGGCTCAGAAGCGTGGTCCGGGAGTGCGCCGACGCCGTGTGAAAGTGCACTGCCCGCGGAGCTCGCATGCGCACGTTGTCCTGACGTCATTTCCCGGCACGATGTCGCGCCGACGTACTGATCAGTCGCCTTGGTAGCCGTCGGGCGGGCCGTGTTGTAGACCCAGGGTTGGCTCGAACGCGGCGGCGTACGCCTCGAAGCGCGGTCGCCACGCGTCCGGCGCCGGATCGAGTCCGGCCAGGCGGTCGAGGCACACCTCCCAGCCTGCGGCATTTCGGGCCGCGATGCCCGCGGGCAGCTCATCAACGAGGACCAAGCGTGTCCCTCCACCCTCGGCTGACAGCTCGAAGCGCAAGATCTCTTCCCCCCAGCTGTACGCGAGAACCTTCGGCTCGTCGACGGCGAGGACGCGGCCCGTGAGCGTCATGTCGATCACCTCCGGTGGGAAGTGGAAGGTGATCGTGGCGCCGACGTCCCATCGTCCGCCCGCCACCACCACGTCGCACGGGAACCAGGACCGAAGCTGCTCGCGATCGGTGAGGGCGCGCCACACGACCGACGGCGGGTCTTCGAGATGGCGCTCGAGCCGCACGGCCGGCCGGGGCCCGTCCGTGAGCAGCGTTCCGTCGTTCATGTCTGCCTCCTTCGGTCGAGGTGCTCTTCGAGTCGATCGAGGTGCGTCGTCCACAGCCGGCGGTAGGACGCCAGCCAGTCATCGAGCTCTGCCAACGGCTCCGGCCGGATGCGGTAAAGGCGGCGCTGGGCGTCGGCGCGGGCCTCGACCAGTCCCGCCTCCTTGAGCACGCGCAGATGCTTTGACACGGCCGGCTGGCTCAGATGAAGGTGATCCACCAACTCCCCGACCGGTCGTTCTCCGTCTCGGAGCAGGTCCAAGATGGCCGGCAAATCACGTTGAGGCAATACCAACGCGACTTCGTTTGCCATACGAGAGCAACCCGGCTGGACTGCGCGCTTGCGGGACCACCTCACCCTCCCAGTGGGTGAGGTCCGCCTTCGACGATGCCTCCCACCACCCGCCGGGAGGCATCGTCGCGTCCGGCGCCACTTCTTGTTCGCGTACTCGCGCATTCGCGAGCTCAGACCGGACGGGCGTCGTTGATCTCGATCTGGCCGTTGTTCTGCCGGACCTGGATGTGCGGAAGTGGCGCGAGCGGCTGGCTGAACTGCTGGCGGAGGACATCACCTTGCAAGGAGGAGGACGCGCGATGGCAAGGGCAGTCGAGGCGCCCCGCAGCCTCGTTGTGACGGATTGCATCGTCGTTCGTCCACACGACCGTCGAACGGGCTTGCACGGTGATCGTTGCCGGCGAGAACGCAAGGTTCTTGATGTGTACGGCTTCGGTGGCGACCGCGGCGGAAGCATTGGCAATGGCTCCGGCCGCGGCGGGTGGCATCGCCATTCCCGCCATGTCGTTCGCGGCCGCCGGCTTTCCGCCACCGCCTCCGCACGCGGCGAGAACGATCGCGCCGGCTGCGAACAGGCCGCCCATCCGCAGCGGCGTCAACACGTGCCGAGGATGCTTCCTTGATGTTTCGGGTTGGTTGTTCATACCTCCGGATACGCACGCGAGTTACGCGACGCACTGCTTGCGCTCGCGCTCGACGGTCGTAGTGCGCGCCGATGTAACTCCACCGCATATCTCTCTCGGACCTGCCGAACGAACGAACCGGGAGTAGCCGCGATGGATATTGAGCTACGAGGTGCCGAACAACGCGCCGACGCGCGGACTCTTCTCACCCTTCATGAACGGCTCGTGCTCTCGGCGCTCGTTGCCGGCGTGACCCTGTGGATCCGCGTGGTCGAGGTCATTCCCGACGGTCGCCGCCGATAGTGCCCGCAGACACCGAATAGCTCATAGTCTCCGGGCGACCACAGTCGGCACGACGCGCTCCGGCACGTCTCCTCTGGAAAAATGCGAGTCCGCGGATCGCAGTCGTGGAGGAATCGAATGAACCTCGGACGCGTGAGCAGCACCGCGTTGATGTTGTCGGGAATCTCCGGTGTGTTGACGCCGAGGCGGGTCGGGTCCGCCCTCGACCTGTTCGCGGTATCGGACCGGGGTGTCGCCGAGACACGAGCGGGTCTGGGCGGCACGTATGCCGCGCTCGGTGGTTGGGCACTCCTCAGTCACGATCCCGCGGCGCAAACGGCAGTCGGAGTCACCTGGCTCGGCGCAGCCGCGGTCCGTCTGGCATCACTTGTGGTCGACCGCCCTCGGACCGACCGGGCGTTCTGGGGCTACCTCGCGGCCGAGATCGGCTTCGGCGCAACCGCCCTTGTGTCGGCTACGCGCGGTGCACCGAAGTTCGTCACCACATAGTCGTCATCGGGCTTGCGTCTCGAGCGCGGCGCGATCCCATGCGCCGAGCGTCGCGGCGGCGTCGTAGGTGCTCTGAAGGAACTCGAGCAGCATCGCGTCGGGGTCGGCCGCGGTGCGCACGGCCGTGTACGGCAGCAGGAACTCGCCGAGCGCGGCGTCATAGAACGCCGCAGCCGGTTCGACGGGCCAGCCCGCGAACCCGTCGGGTTCCGGATAGGCGTACGAGTAGAAGACACCCTCGGCACCGCCGCCGGGCCAGAACCCGCAGCTCGAGACTTCGTGGCTGTACGCGAGCACTTGCACCCAGTCCGGACAGTTCGGCACCCCACCGGGATGCTTGGGCGCGGGCCGGCCGGAGAAGCGGGTCGTCGCCAGGTCGGCTCCACCCCAGAAGTAGTGCACCGGACTCGCCTTTCCGATGAATCCGGACCTGAACTGCAACATGACCCGGTGCGCCTGGACGAGCGCGAGCCAGAAGCGGCGGGCGGCGGCCGGGTCGTACGACCGGTGCACCTCGTCTTCGTCGAACGGGATCGCGTCGACCACTTCGGACGGACGGGGATGGATCGCGACGCGCACGTCGAGCTCGGCGAGCGCCGCGATCGTTGCTCCGTAGAAGTTCGCGACCGACCGAGGCTCGAGCGAGATGCGTCGCCGCGCACCGTCGGTGGTCCGAAGCTCGAGGACGTGTTCCACGAAGTCGAACTCGATCTCCAGGCCGCGATC
>JALYLU010000390.1 GCA_030774075.1 Actinomycetota bacterium
CTCGGCAACATCGTCTGTGCCCGCGTTCAGGTCGCACCTGGCACCGACACGTCGCAGCTCAGGACCGACATCAAGCGACATTGTCGCCGCTTTCTCGGCCGCCACGAGGTGCCGATGCAGATCGATTTCGTGACCACCGACCTTCATGGAGAGAGGTTCAAGAAGGTCCGGACGCCGAGTCAAAGCGCAGAACGATGATGATCACCGATCGTGTCGTGGTCAGCGCGATCGAGCCGGAAGACATTCCGACCATCGTTCGTTGGCGCAACGCGCCGGAGATCTATGCCGGGTTCGTCGAGTACGAGCCTCTCAACACTGTCGGCCAGCGAATGTTCTTGGAGCGCCTGGCGCAGGACAAGACGCGCCGTCTCTGGCTGATCAGTGCCCGGGACAGTAGCCGTCGACCACCGTACGAAAAGCAGAACCGGCCCACGCCCGATGCCATCCCGATCGGGACGATCGGTCTCATCGACATCGACCCCCGCAACCGGCGGTGCGAGCTCGGGCCCCTGTTCGTCGGCGACCACGACTACCGACGCTTCGACATCGTCGCCGACGCCGAGTTGCTCGTGCTGGACCACTGCTTCAATCACCTCGGGCTTCACAAGGTGTATGCGTATGTCACTGACTCGAACCGACGGGTCGTACGCCTGCACACGTCGTTGGGCTTCGAGGAGGAAGCACTCCTGCGGGAACACACCTTCGGTGGTGGCAGCTTCGGGGATCTTCACGTCCTCTCGATGCTTCAGCACGAATACGCGCGCCGATATCCAACGTCCGCCTCACCGCGCACATGAAGGTCACCGGCGCCCAACTCAGTCGTCGCGCAAGTCCGCCCGATATTCGGGGTGGGCGCTCAGCCAGGCTGACGCGCGGCGCATCGAGTCTTCGTTGTTCTTGTTGATGAATTTGTAAATGGGTCCCTCGAACCATTTGAACGGGGCCTTCTGGAGGTTGTAGCGCTCGTCGAAACGGAACATCGTCCGGTTGGCGCCGAGCGGCTCGAGCGCGACGTGTCCGATCTGGTCGTTGCCGGGCGTCGACGAGATCATCGTGTAGGTGTAGCCGCGCTCGGGTTTGACGTCGGTGACGAGCTCGAGCGCCGAACCCTCTCGGCCGAACGGCATCTTGTAGATGACGCGGCGCAGCCGTCCGTTGTGATCGGCGTCGCCGGGATACAGCACGTCGACGCGCTTCACCATGGGCGCATAGTCGGTCCACCGGTCGTAGTCCTGGAAGAGTGCCCAGATCCGGGCCGAGGAGTGCGGCATCTCGAACTCGTACCGGTGCTCGCGCATGAATCGATCCTCCGCGTCTATCGTGCGACACGTGATCCTGCACGATCTGAAGGTCGACGAGCACGAATTCGAGGCCCGCACCGGCTGGTCGATCACACCGCAGGGGGCGTGCAAGGCCGAAGCGTGCGTTCCGCTGCCCCCGGTCGCCCGGCTCGGCGACGGCCGGCTGGACGCACCTGTGATCTCGGAGCGGCTCGGCATGCCCCTCGTCGCCGACGAGCTGCACGGCATCTGGGCGTTGGGGCCCGAGACCGCAGTGACGGGTCGTGCCCTCACTTCCGCCGTCGCTCCCGAGCTCGTTCTGCCCGACACCGACGGCAACCCCTTCAAGCTGTCGTATCTCCGGGGCCGGAAGGTGTTGCTGGTCGCGTGGGCTTCCTGGTGAGGCTGCCGCTTCGACCTGCCCGTGTGGCAGGAACTGCGCACCCGCTGGTACCCGCTCGGACTCGAGGTCGTCACCGTCGCGCTCGACGTCGAGGCGAGTGACGCGCGCCCATTCATCGAGCAGGCGCACGCCGAGCACCCGTCGTTGATCGACGAGGCGCACGTGACCGACGAGTTGTTCGGGTTCGTCAACGTGCCGAACGGCGTGTGGATCGACGAGGAGGGCATGATCGTCCGCCCCTCGGAACCGGCGCACCCGGGCAACAACCCGTTCACCGAATCGTTCCGCACGATCGACCTGTCGACCCTTCCACCCGACGTCGCCGACATCTTGCGCGAAGCACGCAAGATCAAGAGCGATCCCGATGTGTACGTCACGATGGTCGACGACTGGATCGCGCACGGGCGCGAGAGTCGCTACGCGCTGACGCCCGACGAGGTGATCCGTCGCTCCGAGCCGCGCACGAGCGCCGAGGCAACGGCCGCGGCAGAGTTCGAGCTCGGTCAGTACCTGCACCGCGGCGGCGACCACGCGGCCGCGATCCCCCACTGGCGCGAGGCCCATCGCCTCTACCCGGACAACTGGACCTACAAGCGCCAGGCCTGGAACTTCGAGGACCCGATGCGCCAGGGCCACACCGACGCGTACGACGGCAGCTGGTACGAGGACATCAAGCGGATCGGCGCCGAGAACTACTACCGGGAGATCATCCCGTAGCGGGCGACGTACCCTCTCGGCATGGCGCGGATCGATATTCCCGACGGGCCGGGCGGCGACGCCGCGATGGTGTGGTCGCTACGGCCCGAGATGGCCGGCATGGTCGATCGCATGATCACGACCGCCTACCAGCGGTCGTCGCTGCCCGCGGCCGAGCGGGAACCGGCGCGCATGCGAATCGCGCAGCTCAATGCGTGCGATGCGTGCTCGACGTTCCGCGCGCCGTCGGTGATCGAAGCGGGCGTGACGGAAGACGTGTACGCGCACCTCGACGAATGGCCGACTTGGCCCGGCTATTCGGATCGCCAGCGGCTCGCGATCGAGTACGCCGAGCGGTTCGCAACCGACCACCGCGCGATCGACGACGAGCTGTTCACGCGCCTGCGGGCACACTTCGGCGACGACGAGATCCTCGATCTCACACTGTGCTGCGCGGTGTTCCTCGGCCTCGGACGAACCCTGGAAGTGCTCGGCATCACCGACACCTGCCCGCTCGACATCTGACCGGTCGCGATCACGAGGTTTGCGTCAGGCGTCGTAAAAGAACGGCCCGTGGAGCCCGAGGAGTGTGCGCGCCCGCTCTGTGGTCGCGCGCCCGACGGCTTCGGCCGACAGATGATTCACCTCGGCCGTCGTGCGAATGCGCTGCGCGATATCGCGCCGGGCGTAGTGCACCTGCAGGAAGTAGCGACCGCGGCCGCCGGGGCCGGCCGGGAGACCGCGGTGCCACGCGTCCGAGACGAAGAGCGCGACATCGCCGGCCTCGACCTCGAACACAACGGGGGGCCGACCGTCGTACGAGAGATCTTCGGCGTCCATCTGGTCGAAGGGCGCGAGGCGGCCCGAACGATGACTGCCGGGGACGACCGCGGTCGGGCCGTCGGTGCGCGTGCAGTCCTGCAGATAGATGTGGGTGGCCACGGCGAACACCGGGTAGGGAATGCGATCGTCCCAGGGCACGCCCTCCGCGCGGGGCACGTGCGGACCCGCGTCGCAGTGCCAAAAGCCGCCGGGAAACGCGGCGGGATTGCGCCACGCGGTGTTCGCGATGACGTGGCAGTCGTCGCCGAGCAACGGTTCGACCGCGCGCAGGATCTCGGGATGCGTCGCCGCGGCCTGGCAGGCCGCACTGCGGTTGAGCATCTCGTAGCGGAACTCGTCCTTGTCGCCTCGCGTCCGCTCGGGCGGGAACGAGTCGAAGATCGCGTCGATCTCCTCTCGCATCTGCGCCACCTCGGTCGGGCCGAACACGCCTTGCAACCGCGCGTAGCCGTCGCGCTCGAGCTGCGCAGATGCGTCCGGAGCATCGCTTGGGTCGAGCAGGGTGAGGTTCTTGAACAACCGTCGGATCACGTCCGCGACGGTAGGCGCGGGCGCGACCGGTGCGCCAAGATCTCGCAGTGAGCCTCGACGCCGGATCTGGCGACTACGACCCCGGGTACGGACCACTCGTCTCGACCCGAGTGCGCATCGCGACATGGAATCTCTGGGGTCGGTACGGGCCGTGGGCCGAACGCATGGGTCCGATCGAGGCGAGCATGCGTGCCGTCGACGCCGACGTCTGGGCATTGCAAGAGGTGTGGGCGAACGACGAGCGCAACCAGGCCCGCGAGCTCGCGTCGGCGCTCGGTTACGACCACTTCGTGTTCGACGCGAACCTCGAGCGCGACGGCGCGTTCTCCGGCAACGCGGTCGTCTCCCGTTGGCCCATTCGTACGCACGAGGTGCGCGTCCTCCCGCGCACCGCCGGCGACGCCCGCGACGACGAGGGCGAGGAACGGCTCGTCGTGTTCGCCGAGATCGATGGCCCCCGCGGACCGATCCAGGTGTACTGCGCGCATCTCAGTTGGCGCGACGACCACAGCGCGATTCGCCAGGCCCAGGTCGCGGAGATCTGCCGGCTCGTGCGCGAGCGCCGGCCGCGCACGTTTCCGGCGGTGTTGTGTGGCGACCTCAATGCCGATCCCACCAGCGACGAGGTCCGGATGCTGACCGGTCACGCCGCGGTCCCGGTGCCGGGTGTGATGTTCCGCGACGCGTGGCTCGCGGCCGGGAACTCGTCGCCGGGTGCGACCGCGTCGAACGCGAACCCGTTCAACGCGGCGGCACTCGACCGCGAGCGACGCATCGACTACGTGCTGGTCGGCACCCCGAAGCTCGGAGGCGTCGGGCACGCGCTCGAAGCTCGGCTCGCCGGCGACGCCCCGGTCGACGGCATCTGGCCCTCGGACCACCTCGCGGTGGTCGCCGAGCTCCGGTACTGATCGGGCCAGTCTCGATTCGGATGATCAGGGCTGCAGCAGGAGCCCGATGCGACGCGACGCGACGCGCAGGCCGATCAACCCCATCGCCGCGAGATAGGCGGCGTGGAGCAACAGCGTCAGGTGCAGATCGCCGATGACCAACGACCGCTCCAGGACGACGCCTTGGTACAGCGGTGTGAAGCGGACGACGGCTTGCAGCCCGGCGGGATAGCGCACGAGCGGAAAGAACGTGGCCGAGAAGAGGAACAGCGGGATCATCGCCATGTTGACGTAGTCGAAGTCGACGAACGATCGCATGAATGTCGTCGCCGCGAGCCCGACGCCCGCGAAGCCGAAGCCGATCAACACGGCACCGGGCAGCGCGAGCAGCGACCAGCCCGAACGCAGATCACCGAACGCGAGCATTGTGAGCAGGAACGCGGCCGAATAGACGGCACCGCGGAGGAGCGCCCAGGTGATCTCCCCCGTCGCGACGTCGCGAGGAGAAAGCGGGGTCGCGAGCACGCCGTCGTAGGTG
>JALYLU010000391.1 GCA_030774075.1 Actinomycetota bacterium
GTCGAGGGTGAACACCCGCTTGCCGTGCGGGTCGGCGAGTGCATTGCGCAACGATCCGTCAGGCCCGGGCTTCTTGTTCACCGCGGCCGAGATCATCCGCATTCTGTGGTAGCGCAGGAGCTCGCCCTCGGAGTAGACGGCGGCGAGCTTCTGGCGCAGCACGAGATCGCGGGTGCCGCCGTGCGCGGCGACCTGGTCGATGAGGTCGCGCGCGCTCGGCCCGTAGCCCCACTGGAGCCCTCCACCCGTCGACAGCGACACCCGCTCATTCGCGAGTGTCGTCCTGGCCATGCCCCAGCCGAGGTTCTCGTCGCCGATCAGGTTCTCGGCGGGAACACGCGCGTCGGTGAAGAAGACCTCGTTGAAGCCCGCGTCGCCCGCCATGTTGCAGATCGGTCGAACCTCGATTCCGGGAAGATCCATCGGCACGATGAAGTAGGAGATGCCTCGATGTCTCGACACGTCACTGCGTGTGCGCGCGATGAGGATGCCGAACTTTGCATGATCCGCGAGCGACGTCCAGATCTTCTGGCCGTTCACGCGGTAGACGTCGCCGTCGCGCTCGGCGCGGGTGCCGAGGTTCGCGAGATCGGATCCGCGCCGATCGGGTTCAGGGGTTTGGAGACTCCGGCACGCCGCATCTCGTCTTCGATGATCAACTGCAACGCCGGATCGGCATCGAGACCGTACGGACGCGGCCAGTGCGGCACGACGAAGCCGGCCTCGACGAGCTCCCGCGGCCGCGGCGCGGGATGCTCGATGAACCAGCGCCGGACTTCTCCCCGGCGCGGGTCGTCTTCTGCAGGCAGGTCGACGTCCATGCATGCAGTCTCGCATTGCCCGGGCTCGCGGAGCCCTGCTCAACTAGGCGCTCATGTCCTGGAACATCGCAGATCTCACCGAGCACGTCGTCGATACGGTTCCCGATCGCATCGCGTTGATCGTCGCCGACGAGCCGCGGACCTACGCCGAGCTCGAGGAGCGGGCCAACCGCCTGGCCCATCACCTCGCATCCCAGGGCATCGGGCCCGGCGACCACGTCGGGATCTACGGGTTCAACAGCCACGCTTTCGTCGAGACGATCTTCGCGGCCTACAAGCTGCGCGCCGTCCCCGTAAACGTGAACTACCGGTACGTCGAGACGGAATTGCGATACCTCTTCGACAACGCCGATCTCGTCGCGCTCGTGCACGACGCGCAGTTCGCGCCCCGCATCGCCGCGGTGCGCGACGCGCTGCCCCTGCTTCGCCATCTCATTGCCATCGACGACGACTCGGGCGAAGACCTTTCCGAGATCGGCTCGGTGTCGTACGACGAGGCGCTGGCGGGCGGGTCACCCGAGCGCGATTTCGGTGAACGTTCCGACGACGACATCTACATCCTCTATACCGGCGGCACGACGGGCATGCCCAAAGGTGTGGTGTGGCGGCAAGAGGACGTGTTGTGCGTGCTCGGCGGGCTGGTCAACTTCGAAACCGGCGTGCGGGTGCTCGACGAATGGGAGTTCGCCAAGGCCGCGGCCGAGGCGCCGGACGATGCCGGGTTCGGCGTCGTGATCGCGCCGCTCATGCACGGCGCGGCGCAGTGGGGGACCATCAACGGATTGATCAACGGCCGCACGACCGTGCTGACGCCGAGGTTCGACCCGCACGACGTGTGGCGCGCGGTGGAGCGTTACCGGATTCCGACGCTCAGCATCACCGGCGACGCGATGGGCCGGCCGCTGATCGAAGCGCTCGACGAAGGCGGCTACGACGCGTCGTCGCTGGTTGCAGTCGCGTCGACCGCGGCGGTCTTCAGCGCCACGGTCAAGGCGCAGTTCCACGAACGGTTCCCGAATCTCGTCATTGCCGACGCGGTCGGCTCGACCGAGACCGGATACAACGGCGTGCGGGTGATCATGAAGGGCGGTTACGAGAAGCCGGGACTCCCGACCGTTCGCATGGGTCCGGACACCGTGGTCCTCGACGACGACATGAACATCGTGCAGCCGGGCTCGGGCGTCGTCGGGCGCATGGCGCGCGGTGGGAACGTGCCGTTGCGCTACCACAAGGATCCCGAGAAGTCGGCGGCGACGTTCGTGACCGTGAACGGCCGGCGCTATTCGGTGTCGGGAGATTCCGCGGTCGTCGAGGCCGACGGGACGATGACGCTGCTCGGGCGCGGCTCGGTGTGCATCAACTCCGGCGGCGAGAAGATTTACCCCGAAGAGGTCGAGGCCGCGTTGAAGGCCCACCCGGCGGTGTTCGACGTTGTCGTCGTCGGCGTGCCCGACGAGCGCTGGGGTGAGCGGGTGGCGGCGGTCATCGAAGTCCGGCCCGACCACACGGTGACGCTCGAGGAGCTCGACGCCCATGCGCGAGTGCACGTCGCCGGCTACAAGGTTCCGAGGGAATTGCACGTGGTCGCGAAGATCGAGCGTTCGCCGAGCGGCAAGCCCGACTACCCCTGGGCGAAGAAAATCGCGACCGGCACGTAAACACTGGTCGCTCGCGCTTCGCCTCCCATCAATACTGGTCGCTCGCGCTTCGCCTCCCATCCGGTCGGCTCCGCTGCCGCTCCCGGTCGGCTCCGCTGCCGCTCCCGGTCGGCTCCGCTGCCGCTCCCGGTCGGCTCCGCTGCCGCTCCCGGTCGGCTCCGCTGCCGCTTCTAGGTTTTGAGCTCGACGATGATCTCGTAGTAGGGCTCGGACCCGGTGTTGACCGCGGTTTCGACGCCGCCCTTGGGTACGAGCGTCACCATGCCTGGGATCACCGCGGCCTCGAAGGTGTCGCGGTACGGACCGAGCGTGTCCGGCTCGGGCTCGACGGCGATGCGGTCGCCCTTGACCTGGATCAGCAGGTGATCGACGTCGTGGCGGTGTACCGAGCTGCGTTCGCCCGGCGCCAGCTCGAGCTTCCAAACCCGCACCCGGTGGTCTTCGAAGAGGATCTTGGTGCCGACGCCACCGAGCTCACGGTCCACGGCGGGAACGCTAATCGGCTACGACCGGCGCCAAGATTGGAACGTGTTCTAAAATCACCGCCATGGCACCGCGCTTCCCGTTTCCGATCCCGTTCGGTTGGTACCAGGTTGCGTTCCCGGGCGACCTCGCGCCCGGAGAGGTCACCGCGGTCGAGTACTGGAGCCGCGAGCTCGTGCTGTGGCGTGACACGGCGGGCGCGTTCCACCTTCAGGACGCGTTCTGTCCGCACCTCGGTGCGAACCTTGCGTACGGCGGTTCGGTCGACGGCGATCTGCTCACGTGTCCGTTCCACGGATGGAAGTTCGACGGCGCCGGCGCATGTACGAACATCCCGTACAGCCAGCGCACGAATCGCAAGGCGCGCGTGCGCACGTACCCGATCGTCGAACGGAACGGCCTCGTGCTCGCGTGGTACCACCCGTTCGAGGCACCGCCGCAGTGGGAGATTCCGGTGATCGAGGAGATCGGCGATCCGGCGTGGAGCGACTTCTACGCGTCGTCGTACGTCATCCGCACGATCCCGCAGGAGATGTCGGAGAACGGCGCCGACCCCGCACACTTCCGCTTCGTGCACGGCACCGATACGGTCGCGGAGGTCGAGGAGTACAACACCGACGGTCCGTGCTCGGTCATGCTGTCGAAGCAGACGTACGTGACGCCGCGTGGCGTCACCGAGGGACGCATCGACGTCTACAACTACGGGCCCGGGTTCTCGAAGGTGTGGTTCAGCGGCATCGTCGACGCGGTCAACATCGCAACGACGACGCCGATCGACGAGAACACGACGCAGGTCCGGTTCAACTTCATCGTTCGGAAGCTCGACGACGAGAAGCTGACGTCGACGGTCGCGGGCGCCTTCGTCAACGAGATCAACAAGCAGATCCAAGAGGATCGGGAGATCTGGGAGCACAAGACGTTCCTGCCCTCGCCGGCGCTCGCCGACACCGACGGCCCGATCCTCAAGTTTCGTAGGTGGTACAGCCAGTTCTACGCCGAGCCCTACGAGGTCGGCGCGAGCTGAGGTAAAAGCCCTGGTCAGAGGCTTGTACCGCGCGGAAAGTGGCGCCGATCTCACAGCCGTGGTGCCGTCGTGGTGCCAAGCGCGCGAAAAAGAGAAGGAGATCTGGCGACCGTGAGCGCGCTACAATGTAGTGCATGAGCACTCCGATCTCGGTTCGCTTTCCCGACGAAATCGCACGTCGGCTGCGTCGGCGCGGCGCGGGAACGGGCGAAGCGACCTCGGGCTTGGTCGTACGGCTGGTGGACGAGGGAATCCGCATGGCCGAACACCCCGGCGTCGTGTTCCGCGACGGACCCACAGGTAGGCGCGCGGGTCTGGCTGCGGGCCCCGACGTGTGGGAGATCGTCATCGTCCTTCGCGACTTTTCGGAGAGTGGCGCGACCGAGGCGGTCCGGCGAGCGGCAAAGTGGCTCAGTATCACCGAAGCGCAGGTGCGCACCGCGGAGAGCTACTACGCGTCGTTCCCGGACGAGATCGACGACCGCGTCGAGATGAACGAAGCCGCGGCCGGCGCGACGCAGCGCGCCGGTGAGGTTCGTCGACGCCTTTACGGGTGAAGCTGCTCCTCGACGAGATGTTCTCGGCCGCAATCGCCGAAGGGCTCCGGCGACGCGGCCTCGATGCGCTTGGCGCACAGGAAGGGCCGGAGCTGCGCGGCCTGCACGATGAGCAGCTCTTCGTGTTCGCGCAGCTCGACGAGCGCTGCATCGTCACGGAGAACATCGCCGACTTCGTTGCCGTGGAGTCGCAGTGGCGAGCGGAGCAGGGACGCGCGCACTGCGGGATGATCCTCGTTGCACCGAGAGCGTTTCCTCGCCACCGACGCGGTGTCGTCGGTCGCCTCGTGGCTGCGCTTGCGGCGCAGCTCGAGACGAATCAGCCGGAACCGGGAATGGTCGTGTGGCTTCGCTGCGGGAGCTAACCGACAGGACAATGTCGCGGAATCGGCTTCGTCATGCTGAGACTGTCGAACCCGCGACCGGCACGTCCCCTCCGAACAGAAGCATTTCGAGCTACCGCCCGGACACGTCAACAAGACACTGTCGCTCTGGTGGTCCGGACCCGGCGAAGCCGACTTGGACCTGTGCTGGCGCGCGTATCTCCGACGCTTCGACATCGAGCACGCCTTTCGGTTCTTGAAATCCACGCTCGGATGGACAACCCCCGCGCTACGC
>JALYLU010000392.1 GCA_030774075.1 Actinomycetota bacterium
CCGTCGTGCTCCGGTTGCGCTTCGATGACTTCTCGCGCGCGACGCGTTCTCACACCCTTGCTCGTGCGACGGCGCACACCGAGACGATCCTCGCCATCGCGCGCGAGCTCCTGGCGACGGCCATGCCGACGATCGCGCGCGAGGGCCTCACGCTCGTCGGCGTCGCGGTCGCGAACCTCGACGACGACGGCGTCGTCCAGCTCGCGTTGCCGTTCGATCGGCAGAGCGGCAACGCGCTCGACACCGCGCTGGACGACGTCCGTGAGCGGTTCGGATCCACTGCCGTCACCCGCGCGGTGCTGCTCGGCCGGCGGACGTATGAACCGGTGCCGATGCTCCCCGATTGATGAGCGAGCCGATCGATGAGGGAACGACGGCGTCAGGTGCGATCGCTGCGCGTCGGTTCCGTGAGCGCGTAGGTCGAGAGTGTCCCTTCGATGACCTCTCGAGCCGTGTCGCGCAGCAGGCGGTTGTTCGTCCGGGCGTAGCCTCGCAGGACCTCGAAGGCGGTGTCGATGCCGACGTGGTTGCGTTCGGCGACAATGCCTTTGGCCTGTTCGATCAAGATGCGCGATTCCAGCGCGCCCTCGAGCTGGGAAGTGACGACGAGCGCGTCGTTCAGCGCGCGTTCTTGGAGTATGCCGATCGTGGCGATGTCGGCGAGCGCCTGAGCGACCTGCTGGTCTTCCGGGCCGAGCGGTACGGGAGTGGTCGAGAGCAGGTTGAGGGCACCGATCACTTCGGTTCGGAGTCGCATGGGCAGCGCCGACACCGACTCGATGCCGAGCTCCCGGGCGTGGGGAGCAAAGCGCGGCCAGCGCTCGCGCACGTCATCGGTGAGGCCGCTGTGCACTGCGACTCCAGTGCGGTATGCGTCCAGGCACGGGCCTTCGTCGTGCTGCAGTTCGAAGAGCTCGATGTGGCGCATCCGTTCGCTCGAGGACGCGACGTAGTGCAGCGTCCCGTCGCGGTCGGCAAGCATGATGCCCGCTTCGGACGCGCCGACGAGGTCGACGCAACGCTTCGCCAGTCGATGCAGGAACTCGACGACGTCGTATTCGTCGACGATCGTGTCTGCGAACTCGATGAACGCCCTCAGTAGGTCTTGTTCACGGGGCATGCGGGCGCCTCCTCTCGACGCTCGGTGGAAAGTGTACGGCGTATGTCAAAGGTCGGTCGGTTCAGTCGAAACGGACGCGACCGGCACCGACATCGGCGGCGACGTCGCTGATCAGGCGGTCTCGTGAGAAGGCGTACGCGCGTAGCAGAACAAGGGCATCGGCGAGCGAGATCCCGGCCTGCACCGAGATCCTTCCCGTCGCTTGATGCACTTCCATTCGGTGGTTCGGGACCTGCTCGAGCTGCCACGCGACCGTTCCCGGTGGGGCGTCGGCCTGCCACGACAAGAGTGTTCGGCTCGCCAGCCGCGCCGCCACGACCGCGTTGTCGATCTGATCGTCGGTGAGAGCGCCCGACTGGTCACGGTACAGGTTCAGGGCGCCGATGCAGATCCGGTCGACGAGCAGCGGGAACCCGAACGCCGCACGAACGCCCACCTCCAGGGCGCCTCGGCGGAACTCGGACCACTGAACGCTTTCTTCATCGGCCAGGTCAGGGTCGAAGACTGGCGTCTGAGTGCGATAGGCGGCCAAGCACGGGCCCTCGCCCAACGTGTACTCCACCTGCTCGACCGCCGCGGTCACGGGATCCGACACGCCGACGCAGCCCAGTGACCGTTCGCCGGACACCAACATCAGTCCCGCGCCGGTGACGCCCAAGACATCAACGCACGCGAGGCACAAGGAGCTGGCCGGGTCGTGGTCCTCCGCCCGCGCGGCAACGACCTGCGCGAACCGCTCCGGCTCGAGTCGGCCGATCACACGAACCTCCGGGGACACACGAACCTCCGGGGATATGTCAGCGTCTCCGAATGACGGGCGAGGCGTTACCGGAGTCTCGAGCAGCAGCCCTATGCCTGAAGGCGACGACGTACTCGGATTCTACCGCTGACGTCCGTGCGGGCGAACTTGCATGTTGTGCGGCGTTTCCCGCTTCGGCGTGCGGGCTATCCGCCACAACGTTGGTCGATGAGTTTGGCCACTCGACGAAGTCCGTCTTTCGTGCTGACGCGCGGGCGTTGAGGGAGGATGGGTCGCAGATGGCTACCTATGTCTTGATTCACGGCGCCGGGTCCGACTCGTGGTACTGGCATCTTGTCGTTCCCGAGCTAAGGGCTCGGGGTCACGAGGTGGTCGCACCCGACCTGCCGGGCGACGATGACTCCGCCGGGCTTTCCGAGTACGCCGATGTCGTGATGGATGCCGTCGGCGACCGTCCCGATCTCGTCGTCGTGGCCCAGTCGCTCGGCGGATTCACCGCACCGCTGGTGTGCGACCGGGTGCCGGTGAGCCTCTTGATCCTGGTTGCGGCGATGGTGCCGTTGCCGGGCGAGCGCCCGGGAGACTGGTGGGCCAACACGGGTTGGGAGCAGGCCCGGCGCGAGCAGGCCGAGCGCGACGGCCGCGCAACCGGCGGTGAGTTCGACGTGATCACGGAGTTCTTCCACGACGTTCCGCCCGAGGTGACAGCCGAGGCGATGGCGCGAGGGGAACGCAAACAGTCCGGCACCCCGTTCGAGAAGCCGTGGCCCCTCGCGGCGTGGCCCGACGTGCCGACGAAGTTTCTGCTGTGTCGCCACGACCGCTTCTTCCCGGCCGAGTTCATGCGCCGGGTCGTACGCGAACGGCTGAACATCGCGCCCGATGAGTTGGACGGCGGCCACTTACCGGTGTTGGCTCGTCCGGGGGAATTGGCCGATCGTATGGAGGCGTACCGCGCGGGAGCGAGGTCGAGGTAAATGCCGGATGCCGTGCGCGACGCGTGCCGGCGCGACGTCGCGGCGCGCGGACTCACGCCGTCCGCGGTAGCGCACCTGACGCGCGACGCGCTCGGGACGATCGACTTCGCCAACCTCGCGCCCGTGAAGACGCTGCTCAAGCGCTTCTTCTCAGCCGAGCCGTGGACTCCCGGCGACGACGCTGCCCTCGCCGACCTCGTCGGTTCCGGTGATGGTTGGTGGCACTACGAGCTCGACGACCGATTCGCGTTCGAGTTCGGATGGCGCGCGGGCGCGTTCCGACTCGAGCTGTCACCGCTGCGGACCGATGATCCGCCGGCTCCCGTCGCTGACACCGAGGCCACACCGAGCATCGCGGGCGCGTCCATCGCCGCCAGCTTCGACGGCCCCGTCGTTCCCGAGGCGACCCCCAATCCCCGCACGATCCGCTTCGTCACGCCGCCGATTCACGACGGGCCGAGCCGCTGGTACGAGTCGGCCGCGGCCGTCGACGATCCCCGCGTGGCGCCGCTGTTCGAGTTCGCAGACGTGACCAACGTGCTCGTAGGCCACGACTTCGTCGCGGTCGGGGTGCGCCGCCCCGCCGCATGGGAGCAGCTGCTCGATTCTGTGCTGCGCGTCGTCACGAGGGAGTTCGCGGCCGCAACTCCAGAGTCCATGGCGCCGAGCGCGGCCGAAGCCGCGCCGCGTGATCAGGTTCGCGAGGCTCGGTTGCCATCGGAGGCGCACACGGGCGCGCTCGACCGCGCGTGGCGGGAGCTCGGCGCGCTACGAGCCGACCAACCGCGCGACCTCGAGCGACTCCTCACCGCGGTGTCGGCGAGCGATGCAGCCGTTCGCCAGGTGGCGGCGCGCCTCGTGATCGGCGCCGACCTCGACATTGCCGAGGCCGCTTGGGGCCGGCTCCTCGCCGACGCGAGCCGCGGGGTCCGGCGGGCGACCGTCGACGCGATGGTTGACGCCCACCGGTCCGCGCTCCGACCACTTCTCGAGCGCGCCTTGGGTGACGTTGACGCGTGGACGCGCTGGAAGGCGTTGCGCGGGCTCGTCGAGCTCGGCGTCGAGCCGAGTCGGGGCGCCGTGGTTCCCCTCACCGAGGATCCCGACTTCCGCGTCCGGCTCGAGACCGCTCGCGCGCTGCGCGGGCCTCGTGATTGACTCGGATCATGAAGAAGCTGGCCGACTACGGCATCGACGACCACCCCGCGGATGATCCGGAGCGCGTGCAAGTCACGTGGATCGTCGCCGTGCTCGACGATTGCGAAGAGTGCGAAGACCCGCGCGTCGAGCTGACCGTCGAGGAAGTGGGCAAGCAGGGATCCGGACTGGTCGGACACCTCAGCCCGCCGACCGCCCGCCGGCTGCGCGCCGCGCTCGCGACCGCGCTGCGGGAGATCGGCGAAGAAGTCGACGCATAACTTGTGGCCAGAGGCCTCGGGCGCCTTGTCGAACCTGAGGCACCCCAGAGGTGAGCCGCCCTTGGCCCTTGAGAAAGGCGAGCGCGATACTGGCACCACAAAGACGCAGCGTCCGGGAGTGAGCGTGTCGAACACCGGCGACACCGACCTGCGCGAGCACCTGTCGGCCTTCCGGCCGCTGTTGGCGCTGTCGATGGTGATGACCGAAACCGCGGACGAGGACGAGATCATTCGGATGGCAACCACCGCGATCCCGTCGCTCGGGCCGTTTCGCGCCGAGGCGGTCTCGTTGGACGGCGCCTGGTGGTCCGGCCGTTCCGTCCGGTCGACGGAGCCTGCGGCCGACTTGGAGCGGCAGCTGGAACCACTCGATCGGACCGGCGGCCGGATCGATCTCTCCGACGCGACCTGGGCGTGGGGCTACCCGCTCGTCAGCCTCGACGGCATCTCGGGCTATTTCGTGGTGGCGGCGAACCGCGAGCCGGACGACCATCAGCAGTTCCTCGTCGGGGTTCTCGTCCAGCAGACCGCGGCGGCGCTTACCAACGCCCGACTCCATGCCAAGCAGCGGCTCACCGCCGAGCGGTTGCAAACCACCAACCTCGCGCTCGAGCGCTCGGCCGACGAAGCCGCGCGCTCCATGGCGGCTGCGCAGCGCAGCCTCGCGATCCACGACCGCCTCACCCGAGTGGCGGCGGCGGGCGAAGGTCAATCCGGGATTGCCGTCGCCGTGCAGGAGCTCATTGGTCGACCGGTCGCCATCGAAGATCGCTACGGCAATCTGATCGCCGCGGCCGGACCGAACCCGCCCGACCCGTATCCCAAGGATCTCCCGGACCGTCGTGAGCGACTCCTGCGCCGGC
>JALYLU010000393.1 GCA_030774075.1 Actinomycetota bacterium
TTACCGCCGTGCACCTCGATGGCGTCGCTGGCCACCGCTATACCGACGCGCGAAGCCCGCAGCTTGATGAGCGGTGCCCCGATGCGCAGCCGGTGCGCAGGGTCGAAACCGTCGAATACGAGCGCTTGCGCGGCCTCGACCTCGACGATGAGGTCGGCGAGCTTGCGCTGCATGAGGGGCTGCTCGGCCAGCGGCTTGCCGAACGCGTTGCGGACCCGGGCGTAACACATCGCTTCGACGAGCGCCCGGCGCGCGCACCCGAGGCCCATCATCGCGATGCCGAGCCGGGCGCCGTTGGTCATCTCCATCATGCGGGCAAGGCCCTTGCCGTCACCGGCGCCCGCTTCGCCCGCGCCCCGACCGGACAACAGGAATGCCTCCGCATCGACGAACTCGACTTCCGCGGACGCGACCGCGCGGGTGCCGAGCTTCTCCTTGAGGCGACGGATGCGGATGCCGTTGCGCGCGCCGTCGCGCCGTTCGCGCAGCACGAGAAACGTCGCGATACCGCGCGCGCTGTCGGGCGCGCCCTCGGGCTTTCCGAGCACCACCCACGCCTGGCCGTTGGCGTTGGACGCGAACCACTTGAACCCGTTGAGACGCCACGCGTCGCCGTCGGGCGTCGCCGTGGTCTCGAGCTCCGCGAGGTCGGAACCGCCGGTGCGCTCGGTCAGCGACTGGATGGTCTCGCCCGCCCACTCCCCCGACGCGAACTTGGCCAACACCCGTTCGCGGACGTCGGGCGGCGCGAACTGGCGCACCAGGTTGACGACCATCTCACCGCCGGTGCCCAGCGCGCAGGCCATCCCGATCTCGGCCTGGTCGAGCAGGTAACTGTGCGCGGCGTTCAACATTGTGAGACTGACGCCGCGCTGCGCGGCATCGGCACGGATGGTGGGCGTCGTGAAGCTGTTCGCGAGGACGTCGCGGCGGGACTCCAAGAAAGACGCGGGAAGCACGACGTCACTGACATCGTGACCCCAGCGGTCATAGCGCTCGAGGCGGGGCGGGTTCTTGTCGGTGATTTCCGCGCGCTCCGACACCGGTCCGCCCATGAGCGCGCCCATACGGTCGAGATGCGGCTCCGCCCAGGTCAGGTCATCACCGGTGAGGTGGTACCGCATGAGGAACTGCAGCGTCGGGTCGCAACGCCACCAATTCAGGCCCGTTGCTCCCGTGTAGCGCTCGGTCGCGTAGCGGGCCGCCTTCTCGGCCGACCCGAACGGCAACCGATCGACAGGCTCGGAGTCATACGGCGTGGTCACGTCGCCATCTTCGCATCGCGGCCTCTGTACCAAAAGTCAGTCACGACGACGCGGTGTTGAAACCGCGGCGAAAGCGGCAAGTGTCATGGTTCGCGGAGGCCCATGCGCCGGACGCCCTTCTCGGGAGAAAGCCAAAGCCCTTTCCGACCCGGAAGCGCGTCCGTTAGCCGAAAACTGAAGCTCGACTCCCTGGACCCTGGAGTCCGACGCCACGATCACCCCAGGACCCCGGGAGTTCGACGTCATGATCAACCCCACCTCACCCGAGGCCAAGGAGCTCATCCGCCTGGCCGAGCGCATGGGCATCCCGCCCGAAGATGCCGTTTCTCGCGTGCTGAAGCACCTGACCGATCAAGAGCTCTCGGAGGAGGACGCCGTCGACCTCCGCCGGTTGCTCAAACGGCTGAGCGCCTGACGGAAGGGGCGTGGAAGAACGTTGGGGGCACGAGCTCTCAGCGCGGTTGCGTCGGCCCTGGTGACGAAAGTGGTTCGAGTACAAGCCGCCAGTCGATGGCGGGCACTCCGGGAATCAGAAGGTCGGCGAAGGCCAGACCGATTGGGGTGAGCTGGGCGGCGCGAGCGAGGATGTCGAGGTCGCGTCGTTTTTGCTGTGTCCGGACCCCTATCGCCGTGAGGTAATCGTCTTTGGCGGTTTCTTGCACCCGATTCAGCGTGGCTGCCACGCCCGGATGGCTCAGTGCCGCAAGGTGCGCCTCGATGCGGAACTGCCGCCAGTCTCGCCGGGCCGGGCTGACGTATCCGGTGACCAGGCGAGCCATTGCGGCGCCGGGTTCCCCGGCGGCAAGCACGGTGCCGATGCTCGCGAGATCGTCCGCGAATCGGCGAGCAAGAAGGGCTTCGATGGCGTGGTCGAGCAGGTCCTCCTTGGTCTTGTACCTCCCGTAGATCGCTCCTGACGTCAATCCCGCCCGACGAGCGATCCGAGATGCAGTGGCTCGCTCCAGACCCACGCGCGCGACGATGGCGGCTACCGCATCGATGAGCGCGTCCTCGACCGGATCACTCGTTTGGGCGTGCACCGACTGCACGTCGTCGACGACGAGACGATCCGAGGGTTCAACGTACGGCCGCGCGAACGACGACGCGAGAGTCCGAAAGAGTGGGCGCCAGTCGAGCCGAAGACGCCCCGGAGACGCGTGCAAGAGGACGCCCCATATCGTCGCAACGGTGAAGATCACCTGGGCGCGCCGTCGGCGCCGGCGCGTTCGCGGTCCCGCTCCCCAATGCGCGATCCATTGTCGGACGTCGGAGAGGACGATCTCTTCGAGCTCGTCGACCCGACGCGAAGACGCAAGCAATTCGAGTGCGACGACCGTCTCTTTTCGAGGGCGGGCCAGCTCGCGGAGCAGGCCGTCGAGCGCGATGGTCTCATCGGCGTCGACCAGCGCGGCGATCGCGCGGTCGAGAAGTGCGAAATGCCGATCGCGCACTCGAGCGGTCCAGACCGCGGCGGCGAGCTCGCCGCCACTCTCGTAGCGGCCGTACAAGGCACCCGTGGTCAAACCGGCTCGCCGCGCCACCGCGGTCATGCCGAGCCGATCGACGCCGACTACCTGGATCTCTCGGGTCGCCGCGTCGAGGATCCGCTCGTCGTTCTTCTGGGTGGACTCCGAGCGGCGCCGGGTCGCGGAGGACACCGACGGGTGGCGGGCCGGGCCAGCTCGATTCGGGGCCAACCTTCCGCTCCTCAATTCCGCCCGCCCGCACAAGAATGCGCTCGCCGAATTCCCAGGATATGGGATTCGGTCGCGACCGGATGACCTCGAGACGACCCTTCGTCGCGCGGTCGGGTGGTCGAGCTCTGTCAGCGAGCGGATGCGGCGGCCGCGAGGTGTCTCAGTGGCAGCTCAGTGAGCTCATTGAGGGTCACCAAAGCTCGACACCGTGCCAACGCCTCGACGAGTGTCACGTGTTGCAAACTGGAGCCGGCACCGACGCCGCCTTCGGCGTCGTCATCGCTGGACCGACACGGAACTTCCACGACGAGCCAGGCCTTCTCCGCTCCCGGTCCGCCTTCCACGATAACGACATCGCTTGGGACACGCGCGACCTCACGAAGTCGCTCGACCAGCAACTCAACCTCGACCCTGCGATCGGCGGGTCGCGGGAGATCCGGCGTCGACGAAACGATCGTTCGTTGGGTGTCGCGGCGATGGTCGAGCAGCTGCGGATCCCGTCGCAGGATCCGGCCGTGGAGTCGCTTGAGGTCATCGCACGGATCGATGCCGAAATCTGTGCACAACAGCCGGCGAAGGGCTTCGTACGCGGCGAGGGCATCGATCTGCCGGCCGCTGCGGTAGAGCGCGACCATCTGGTGCGCGCGCAGCCGCTCGCGCCACGGCTCGTCGCGAATCCAGGTGTCGATATCTTCGAGCACCTCGAGATGTCGTCCGCAGTTCAGATACGCCGCATTCCGGAGCTCGACGAGTCCCAGTCGAAACTCTTGTAGCTGCCGAAACGCCACGTCACCGAAGGGGAAGCTCGCGACGTCCGCGAGTGCCTCGCCGGTCCAGCACGCGAGCGCAGATTCCAGGGCTACGGCGGCGTGCGCCGCGTCACCGACTCGCATGGCTCGTTGCGCGTCGGCGAGGAGCGTCCGCGCCCGCGTGAGGTCCAGCTCCGCGGGATCGAGCTCCATCCAGTAGCCCGAGCTATCCCGTATGAGTCGCGGTGCAATGACATCGAGAGCTCGACGCAACCGGCTCACCACAATGTGGAGCGCGGACTCCGGATGCTGCGGAGGCGAGCCACCCCAGAGTCCGTCGATCAACTTCGACGTGCTCATTGTTTGATTCGCGTTGATCAGGAGGTTGGCGAGAAGCGCACGCTGGCGTGGAGCGGTGATCTTCAACTCGGAGCCGTCCAGGATCACGGTGACCGGCCCCAGAATGTGAAAAGACACCCGGCTTGGTCGAGACGTTGTGCTGTTCTGCATCGGATGCCGCTCCCACATTTCGGCGTCCGTGCGACAGAATTTCCTCGTTGATTGTAGACCGTATCATGCGTCCGAGCTCACCGGCGCCGAGAGACGTTCGCCCGGTCAGCCCGGCGTTCCCCGGTTCGTCGCGGCGGCGGTCGGACTCCGACGACGTCTCCTGCTGATCATCATGATGACGCCGCCCAAGACGACGAGCGCCGCGACGAGCAACGCGATCAGCCATCCCGAAGAAGAGGATCCGCGGTCATGCGACACTGCCGCGTTCACGCTCGTCGGGCTCGACACGACCGTCGAGGGTGTTGTTACCGGTATGAGCACGCCGTGCCCCTCGAATGCCGCCTTGGTTCTCTCGGCGAAGGGCGCCAGTATCCAGCGCTCTGAGTCGACGGTCGCGCCCGGGCCGATGGTTTGAGGAGGCATACCGACCCACACGTTGTCCCCGTCGCTGGCGTAATAGACCCGCAATTCTCCGGCCTTTGGACTGATCCAGCGGTCGCCGACCGTGAGATGGCAAATCGGGAGACTCGAAGGGGGTTTCTCGCTCACTACCTTGCCGAAGATCGAGGAAGGCAACCAGCTCTGCACAAATGCGCCGGCTTGGGTGCTGTCGAGCTGGCGTGGCGCGGAACCCGGGCAGGTGACCTTCGCACCGAGGATGACGATGCCGTTGCCGATGTCGGTGCCGTCACTCGCCGCGCCCGCGGACGGCGACACGGCCAGCACGACGAAGAGCGCGGCGATGATCGCAATCGGCACGACGAGTCGACGTTCAACGAACCGATGGACAGCCATTTATTTCACGGTACCAGTGTCCGATATCGCGCGCAGCGCGAGTGCCTACCGATGAAACCGAACAAGGAACAAGAGACGTCATAGGGCCGCCCCCC
>JALYLU010000394.1 GCA_030774075.1 Actinomycetota bacterium
CGGCCGCGGTCGTCGCCGCCGGCGGCTACCCGGCGCGCCGGGCGATGCGCGCCGCGGGCGGCGAGCTGCGCGGAGTGCTCGTGCCGCCGGGTGTCGACGCCGTACGGTTCCGCCCGCTCGACGACGACGAACGATCCGCGACCCGCACGCGCCTCGGGCTCGATCCGACCCGGCCCCTCGTGCTCGGCCTCTCCCGGCTCGTTCCCCGCAAGGGGTTCGACGTCGTCATCGACGCGGTCGCCGGAATGGCGGGAGTGCAGCTCGCGATCGGGGGCTCGGGTCGCGACCGTGCGCGCCTGGAACGACGGGCGCGCCGGCAACGACGTACGCGTGGGAACGGGGAGAACGTCCGCTTTCTCGGCCGCGTGCCCGAGGCTGATCTCCCGAGCCTCTATGGGTGCGCGGACGTGTTCGCGATGTGCTGTCGCGACCGCTGGGCCGGCATCGAGGCCGAGGGATTCGGCATCGTCTTTCTCGAGGCGGCCGCATGCGCGGTGCCGGCCGTCGCCGGGCGTAGCGGGGGCGCACACGAAGCGGTCGTCGCCGGGGAAACGGGATACGTTGTCGAACCGCGTGACGTCGGCGCAGTACGGTCGGCGCTCGGCGAGTTGTGTGACGATCCGCGGCGGCGTTCCCGCATGGGGCGAGCCGCACGTGATCGCGCGGTCGGCGAGTATTCCTACGATCGGCTCGTCACCCGCCTGTTGCCGATCGCCCGGGGCGACTTCTCGGTCGCCGCGATCCTCCCTCGCTGACCATTGTTTTCCCGGAGATTTGTCCTCCCCGGTACATTGGCCCGGTGACCGGGAAGGCGATTGTCGTCGCGTCGTGGTCGACGCTCGGAGTCTTCGCGATCATCGCGGTCGTCGACGCGGCCGGTCTGCACGCTCTGAACACGCCGGCGACGGTCGTCAGCGTCGCCTTGTTCCTCGCATCGCTGCCGATGTGGATCTACGCCTTCGGGCTCGCGCTCGTCCGGTCCGCACGCGGCGACGACATTGCAGTGAGCACGTGGGTGTTCCTCACCTCTTCGGCGCCGAAGGAGCAACGCGGTCAATTGCTCGGAGCGACGGGCGCGTGCATCGTCGTCGCGCTCGCGACCGCGTGGGCGAACCCGTTCAGCGTGCTCGTACCGATGTTTCAGCTGGGCTGCGCGGCGCTCTGGGGTGCGCGACACGGCGTCTACCCGGCGCGCCGGCCGACCGTCGTGAAAGGAGCGCGCCGATGACCGAGACCGCGAACGAGCGTATTCGCATCGAGGCCTCGTCCGATCGCTGTTGGGATGTCGCGACCGACTTCGAGTCGTACTCGGAGTGGGTGCGCGACGTGAAGGACGTGCGCATCCTCGAACGCGACGAGGAAGGCCGCGGCCTGCGCGTCGACTACCGGGCCGCCGCGCTCGGCAAGAGCATCCGCTACGTGCTCGAATACGACTACTCCGAGGCGCCGCGTGCGTTCTCGTGGAAGTTCGTTGAAGGCGACATGCTGCGCCGCCTCGACGGCAGCTACCGGTTCGAGCCCGATGGACCGGCGTCGACGCGCGTGCACTACGAGCTCGCAGTCGAGCTGGCCGTACCGCTCCCGGGGCTCGTCAAGCGCCGCGCCGCGGGTCTGATCATGGGCAGTGCCCTGAAAGAATTGAAAAAGCAGGTAGAAGCCGTCGCGTGACGACCCCGGCAGTAGCCTCGCCGCCTGATGCGCATTCTCTTGTTCACGGGCAAAGGCGGCGTTGGCAAGACGACGGTGGCCGCGGCGACGGCGATGCGGGCCGCCGAGCACGGCTTGCGGACGATCGTGTGCTCGACCGATCCGGCGCACTCGCTCGCGGACGCGTTCGACGCGCCGCTCGGTGACCGCCCGACGCCGATCGCAGACCGGCTCTTTGGCCAACAGCTGAACGCGCGGGTGCGGTTCGAGGAAGCCTGGGACGACGTCCGCGCGTATCTGGTCGACGTGCTCGACTGGGCCGGCGCCGGCGCGGTCGAAGCCGAGGAGCTCGCGGTGATCCCCGGGCTCGACGAGGTATTCGCCCTCGCCGACATCAAGGAGTTCGCTACCAGCGGCGACTACGACCTCGTCGTCGTCGACTGTGCGCCGACTGCCGAGACGATCCGGCTGCTCTCGCTGCCCGACGTTCTCGGTTGGTACATGGAGCGGATGTTCGACACCCAGCGCCGGTTGACGCGCCTCGCCCGGCCGATCCTGCAGCGCGTGTCGGGGGTTCCGATCGCGGCCGACGGTGTTTTCGATGCGGTTCGCCGCTTCTATGACCGCCTCGATGGCGTGCGCGAGCTCCTGACCGACGGCGACATCACGAGCGCGCGACTCGTCGTGAACCCCGAGCGTCTCGTCGTGGCCGAAGCGCGCCGAACGTTCACCTACCTCTCGTTGTTCGGCTACCACGTCGACGCGGTGATCGCGAACCGCATCTTGCCGCCGGAGCTCGACCATCCCTGGCTGGCCCAGTGGCGGGCGACGCAATCGGCGCACCTCGATGTGATCGCCGACGCGTTCGCACCGCTGCCACTGCTCGCGGCCGAGCTCGCCAACGAGGAAGTCGTCGGCATGCCGGCGTTGTCGATCTTCGCCAAGAACCTCTACGGCGACACCGACGTCGCGGGGCGGCTCTCCCGCACCGAACCGTTCCAGGTCGACGCCTCGGGCGACGCGCTGCTGCTTTCGGTGCAGCTTCCGTTCACCGAGCGCGACGACGTGCGGCTCGGCCGCACCGGTGACGAGCTCGTGCTGACGGTCGGGCCGCACCGGCGCGCGCTCGTGCTGCCCGACAGTCTCGTTCGTCGTGAGGTCGCGGGTGCGCGCTTCGTCGACGACCGCCTCGTCGTGGAGTTCGTCTGATGGAAGCGCAGGATCCGCCCGGCCCGCCCGACGACGGCGACACGCTCGACCACCTGTGGAACGCGGCGCACGAGATGCTCCGCGCGATGCGCAGCCTGCTCGACGCGGCGGACGAGTTCGTCGAGTCGCAACGAGGTGCAGGGCCGACGGCACGGGGCGCGCGGCAGCCACGCGAGGGACGCGTGCATCACATCGACATCGACGAGCGCTCGGAGTCCGGCGCCCCATTCGACGCCGACGCCGACGCGGACGCCGACTCCGACGCGTCGTAGCTCTTCATGGTTCCGACGATCGGTCTCGACATCGGCGGTACCAAGGTGCTCGGCGTGCTACTCGCCGACGACGGCACGGTGCTGCGCGAGGAACGTCTGGCTTCACCGCACTCCGGGCTCGACGCGCTGGTCACGACCGGTGCTTCGATCGTGAACCGACTCGCAGCGGCCGGTGCGCCGATCGGGGTGGGCGCGGCCGGGCTCGTCGACCGAACGGGCGTCGTGCGATACGCCCCGAACCTGCCGAACATCCGCGAGGCGCCGTTGCGCGACGCACTCGCGAACGCGACGGGGCACGCCGTCGCGGTCGACAACGACGCGGCTGTCGCGACGCTGGGGGAGGTGACGTACGGCGCCGCGGTGGGCCGGCGCCACGTGCTGCTCGTGACGCTCGGCACCGGCATCGGCGGAGGTTTGCTCCTCGACGGTCGGATGTACCGGGGCGCGCACAACTTCGGCGCCGAGATCGGGCACTTCACCGTCGATCCCGATGGCCCGTTGTGCGCGTGCGGTGAGCGCGGCCACTGGGAGTCGATCGCATCGGGAACCGCGCTCGGCCGGATGGCCCGCGAGCTGGTCGCGAAGGTCGGCGGCGGGGCATTGGTCGCCGCCGCCGGCGGCGATCCGAGCGCGGTCACGGGTACCCACGTCGGCATCGCCGCGGCCCGCGGCGACGCCGACGCACGTTCACTCCTGGTGCAGTACGCGGAGAGCGTCGCACTCGGGCTCGCGGGTCTCGCGAACATCCTCGATCCCGAATGCATCGTGATCGCCGGTGGCCTCGTCGAGCTCGGCCCGTTGCTCTTCGGCCCGATGCGCGAGGCGTTCGGCCGGCACGTCGAGGGCGTCGACTACCGACCACCCGTCGCGATCGTCCCCGCGCAGCTGGGCGAGCGGGCCGGGGCCGTCGGCGCGGCCGTGCTCGCCCGGAGCCTGCCGGCATGACCGTTCGGATCGGGCAGACGCTCCCGTCGTTCGTCGAGGATCCCGAGATCCCGATCAATGTCGCGCGGGCAGCCGAGGCGGCCGAGCTCGACGGCGTGTTCGTGTACGACCACCTGTGGCGCGGCGACCCGCCGAACCGGCGCCCGGCGCTCGAGTGCTTCGCGCTGCTGGGCGCGGTCGCGGCCGAAACCGAACGGGTGAACGTGGGCACGCTCGTCGCGCGCGCGACGTTGCGACCACCCGCGACGCTCGCGAACTCGTTCGCCACTGCGCAGCGCGTCAGCGGCGGTCGTCTGATTGCCGCGATCGGCGCGGGCGATTCCCAGAGCCGAGCCGAGGGCGAGGCCTTCGGGCTCGCGTTCGGAACGATGGTCGATCGCGTGAACGCGCTGCACGACGCGGTGCGCGCGGCGACGGGGGGCGACTTTCCGGTGTGGGTCGGTGGACGCGCCGCGCAGGTGCGCGAGATCGTCGCGATCGCCGACGGCTGGAACTCCTGGGATTCGCAGCCCGAGCGGTTCGCGGAGCAGGGCGAAGTCGTGCGCGAGATCTCGCCCCACGCGACGCTGACGTGGGGCGGATTGGCGCGCCCCCGCGAGGAGGGCGCAGCCGCGCTCGCCGATCGACTGCGGCCGTATGTCGACGCCGGCGCCGTGTGGATCATCGTCGGGCCCGTCGACGCGAGCGACCCCGCCAACGCGGCAGTGCTCGGTGAGGTGCGTGCCCGGATGAACGCCCCGGCCGTATGAACCGGTATCAGGCGAGCAGAAGCTCGGCGGCGGACGCCAGGTTGTCGCCCATCGACGACGAAGGGTTCAAGCCGTTGCTCCAATAGGTGAGCTCCGCGAACCAGACCGAGCCGAGCACGCGGACGATGCCGTCGAGATCGCCGAACGTTTTGCAGTGTCCGTCGCCGTCGACGACGTCGGCAATGATCGCCCGCAGCGTCGAGTGGATCTCGTGCTTCAACGGGACCGCGGCCGCCTCGGAGGACGACATCGCCGCGAGCATCGCCTTCGTGACGAGGGGCGCGCGCT
>JALYLU010000395.1 GCA_030774075.1 Actinomycetota bacterium
CCACCGCGCCGCAATCAACGCCGAGATGGAACGCGACCGCGTCGAAAACGACCCCCGCACGCCCGCGCAACGTCGCTTCGATGCCCTCACCAACCTGTTGCGTCGGTCCCTCGACCGCGGTGAGGTGGGAGAATGCCGCAACGTCCGCCCGCACGTCACGGTCGTGGTCGACCTCGACGAACTCCCGGGCACGACAGCCGAGCTCGTGACCCGGGTGCGCACCGAGCGCCGCCACGACGAGCACCTCTCGAGGGCGACGCTCGAGCGACTGACGTGCGACTGCGACATCAGCCGGGTGATCACCGCCGGGCGGTCCGAGGTCCTCGACGTCGGCCGCGCCACCCGCACCATCCCACCGGCCATCTGGAAAGCGCTCGTCGTACGCGACCGGCACTGCCAAGCCCCCGGATGCGACCGACCACCATCATCGTGTCAGGGCCACCACATCGTGCACTGGACCCGCGGCGGCCCCACCAACCTCGACAACTTGCGGTTGTTGTGCTGGAACCACCACCGCGAACGACACAACCACGACGCCCAAGCCCGCGCCGCATAGTCGCGCCCAAATCACCGACGCGGTGCTCCCTCGGCGACCGCGATCCGCGCGGCTGGACCGACCGCCCGAAGACGCCGCGAGCCGATCGGCTGCCAGTGTCTGGATCGGAACTGTGAGAAAATCGGAAGCGCGGTGACGGCTGTGCGATGTAAGACAGAGTCGAATGGAGCTTCGCCAAGCGACCCCGGACGACATCGGCGCGATTTCCCGACTACACGCCGACAGCTGGCGTCGGAACTACCGCGGCGCCTACTCGGACGAGTTCCTCGACGGCAATGTCGTCGCTGATCGGCTCGCCACGTGGACCGATCGCCTCGCGCTGACGCCGCAGCCGAGCACCTGCACGATCGTCGCGGAGCTCGACGGTGTCGTGATCGGTTTCGCCCACACTGTTGTCGACGACGATCCGAAGTGGGGCTCGCTCGTGGACAACCTGCACGTGGTTCACGGCTCGAAGCGCCGCGGCATCGGTTCCCGCCTCATGTCGGCAACCGCGGAGGCGGTGCTCGTGCGAACGCCGTGCCCTGCCCTGTACCTATGGGTGCTGAAGCAAAACACCGCGGCACAGTCGTTCTACCAGGCGATCGGCGGTGCCCGGGCGGGCGAGAAGATCTCCGAGTCGCCGGCGGGTGACACGGTCGAAGCGTTCAGATACGCGTGGCACGACGCGACGACGCTCGCGTTAGCGTCGCCGCGATGACTGGCGAGCTCGCGGGCAAGGTGATCGTGGTGACCGGGGCCTCGCGCGGCATCGGGAAAGGTTTGGCGATCTATCTCGCGGCGCGCGGTGCGTCGGTCGTGTGCGCGGCGCGCACGGTGGAAACGACGACGAGCGAATTTCCGGGAACGATTCACGAGACCGTCGATGCGATCCGCGCCGCGGGCGGCAGCGCGGTGGCGATCCGCTGCGACATCGGCGAGCAGCGCGACATCGAGGAGCTGATCGCGCGCACGATCGCCGAGCTCGGCCGGCTCGACGTATTGATCAACAACGCGATGACGCCCACCCGCGCGCTGCTCGACGAGTCGACGGTCGAGCTCTGGGACGACTCGATGCGCGTCAACGTCCGTAGCCTCTACCTATTGACGCGCGCGGTGACGCCCCACATGCGGAGCAGTGGTGGCGGCAGCATCGTCAACATCTCGTCGGGCGCGGCTGCGCACGAGGTGAGCGCGCTGATGCCGCCCGGGTACGCGATCTATTCGGTGGCGAAGGCGGCACTCGAGCGGTTCTCGTCGGCGGCCGCGCCCGAGCTGCGACCGCTCGGCATCACGATCAACGCGTTGCGGCCGGGCGCGGTCAAGACCGAGCACACCACGATGGAGTTCGGCCCCGACTTCGACTGGACGGGTTGGGCAACCCCCGCCGACATCGGTCCGCCCGTCGGCTACCTCGCCGCCCGGATCGACACCGATTTCACCGGCAAGGTGCTCGACGTCTCGGGGTTCGGGAAGACGTGGGGCACCGGTCACACGAGCTCGAAGTAGCGGTCGAGCTCCCAGTCGGTGACGGTCGTCGCTTCGGCGTCGCCCCCGCCGGTGTGGAACATCAACCATTCCCACCGTCGACCGTGCAACCAGTAGTCGACGAAGGCATCGCCGAGCACCTCCGCCAGCAGCTTGTCGTGCTCGAGCTCGTCGGCCGCGCGGCTGATCGACGACGGCAGTCGCGCGCAGCCCGGAGGTTCACCCCATGCGAGTCCGCCGTGCTCGGGGGGCGGTTCGATCGCGCCGTCGATCCCGGCCAGGCCACCGGCGAGGATCACCGCGAGCGCGAGGTAGACGTTCACGTCGGCGCTCGCGACGCGATGCTCGATGCGGGCGAGCTTCTCCGAGCGCGAGATCACGCGCAGGGCGGTTGACTTGTTCTCCTCGCCCCAGGTCGGCGTCGTGGGCGCAGCTGCGAACCCGACCATGCGCCGATAGGAGTTGACGGTCGGTGCGAGGATCGATACTGCGCCGGGCATGGTCGCCACGAGGCCGCCGATCCAGCGCCTCATATCGGCGGATCGGTGGTCGGCGCTCCTGCCGTCGAAGAAGACTGGCGCGCCGTCGCGGCGCAGCGAGTGGTGTATGTGCATGCCGTTCCCGTACTCGCCGGTCGCCTTCGCCATGAACGTCGCGCTCGCGCCGCGGTCGAGCGCGACCTCCTTGACGACCTGCTTGGCGCGGAAAACGCGATCGGCTGCACTGAGGGGGTCGGCCGGCACGAAATTGAGCTCGACTTGGCCGGGCGCGGCTTCGTCGCTCCACGCCTCCCACGGGATGGCGAGCCCGTCGAGGCGGCGCACGACCTCGTCCATGAAGCCGGCGACGTAGTGGGCATTGTGGGTCGTGTAGCCCACCGGCAGAGGCGTGCCGATCGGCGTCAGGTTGCGATAGTGCGCGCGGCGCGCGTCGTCGTACGACTCGCGGAACAACATGAACTCGAGCTCGTACGCGGCGAGCGCGGTGAAGCCCCGCGCCGCGAGCCGGTCGACGACGCCGCGCAGCACGACGCGCGGGCACACCGGCAGTGGTGTGCCGTCGATCGTCGTATGGTCGACCAGTACGTTCGCCATACCCGGGCGATTCGGGCTCACGACGATCGTCGACAGGTCGGGGCGCTGATGCACGTCACCGAGCGCGGGTTGGCGGAAGTCGGCCCACCAGCCGAGCTGGGGCGCATCACCGATGTCCCACGCGAACACGAGGTCGGAGAGCGCGGGCCCGAGCGGGAGGGAACGCTCGAACTTGTCCCGGCTGAGATGCTTCCCGAGCACGAGACCATCGAGCGACGCGCCCTCGGTGCGGACCGTCGTGATCCGGTTCTCGTCGAGCCAGGCCCCGAGCTCGGCGGGCGTCATGCGGCGCCTCGCATCATCCAATCGAGGAAGCTGCCGGTGAGGACCGAGGCGTGTTGGAGGGATCCGATCGCGTACACCTTGCCTTCGAGGAGGTCTTGGCCGAACACCGAGTTGCCCGAGAAGATCGAGACGAGGGCGGGGGCGGCGCCGTGGATCTCGTAACACGAGCTCGGATTCGAGTCGGGGCCGGCGCCGGTGCCGAGGTCGAGGGCTGCGCCGTCGTCGAGGCACACCACGCGGAGTCGCTCGGGCATGCCGCGGCGCGCACCGGCAAAGGCCCAGAAAGCATGCGCGTGTTCCGACCACGGGCGGGCTTTCGGCTCGAGCAGCTTCGACACTCCGAGCGCGAGCCGGAGATGGCGAAGTGCCCCGTGCGCCTTGGGCTTCGCGGCGTCGGGACCGCTCATGTTGTCGAGGTCGACCGTGACGACAACCTGCGCGTCGGGCGCAACGCCGCGGGTCAGTGCGACGCGGCCGCGGTCGAAGCGCATCGTCACCGCTTGTGGATCCTTCTCGGAACGCAGGACGAACACGCCCCGCAAGCGCTCGGCCTTGCGGGCGACATCGGGATCGGCCGCCGAGTCGCGCAGCGTTGTGGCAATGATCCGGACGAGCGGCGTCGCGTCCGGCTCGAGCACGACGTCCATCGCGCGGAGCGTACACTGCCGTCCGTGGTGGCTCCATGACGACGAGAGTCCCGCTCATCGGGATCACTGCACACGCGAGCCTGGTAACCGACGGTGCCGGGGTCGAGGTCCTGCACCAGGTCGCGCACGTCGCGTACGTGAAGGCGATTCGCAAGGCGGGCGGCGTTCCGGTGTTGCTGCCGATGGGCAGTGCCGACGATGCAGCGGCGGGCCTGGCGCGCGTCGACGCGCTGCTGGTGACCGGCGGCGACGATGTCAACCCGGACCGCTACCGCGCCGAACCGGCGCCGGAGACCAAGGCCGCCGATCCGGCTCGCGACGACTTCGAGATCGCGTTGATCACGGCCGCGGTGCGCGACGACCGACCGATGCTCTGCATCTGCCGCGGGATCCAGGTGCTCAACGTCGCGTTGGGCGGCACGTTGCAACAGCACTACGACGGTCACTTCGATCTCCCGAACTACAACGAGGGCATCCACGCCGTGAAGCTCGAGCCCGGATCGATGCTCGCAAAGGTAATGGGCGCCACGCAGGTGGCAGTCAACTCGCTCCATCACCAGGCCCTCGACACTCTCGCGCCGCAGTTGGTCGCGGTCGGCCACAGCGATGACGGTCTGGTGGAAGGGGTCGAGGTGCAAGGGTGCGGATTCGCGCTCGGGGTGCAGTGGCACCCCGAGCTGTTACGCCACCGGCCCGAACACCTCGCGCTCTTCGAAGCGCTCGTCGCGACGGGCGCCTAGCTCCGACGCCACCTTCGGCCACGGCATCTCCCGCTCGACCGAGAGCGCGACGTCGAAGAGCAGCTCGTCGGCGTGGTGACGCGTGAGCACCTGCATGCCGACCGGCAGCCCGTCGATGAACCCGCCGGGGATCGACACCGCGGGGTTGCCGTAGATGTTGGAGATGATCGTGAGCGCGCCCATGCGCACGAGGTCGGGGAACCGCTCCGATGAGAGGTCGAGCAGCGCCGACGGCAACTTCGGGAAGGCGGCTCCCGCCAGGCGGACGCCGCCCATGAC
>JALYLU010000396.1 GCA_030774075.1 Actinomycetota bacterium
GTGCTGTGCATCCTGATGGCGAACAAGATCGACAGCAAGTTGCTCTACCCGCTCGCCTTCGGCGCCCTGGTGCTCTCCAAGGGCCAGTCGGTCGCCAAGAGCGCGCTCGTGCCCGCGGTCGTCGATTCCCACGACGAGCTCGTGCTCGCGAACTCACGGCTCGCGATCATCTCGATCTTGGGCGCGTCGGTGGCGGCCCCGCTCGCGGCGATCGTGCTCAAGATCGCGGGCGCGCCGTGGGTGTTGCGCACCGGCTCACTGGTGTTCCTCTTCGGCACCGTGTGCGCGTTCGGGATCCCTCGGGCCAAGCGGGTCGGGTCCGGTGAGACGGTCGACGAGCGCGATGCCCTGCACGCGCCCAGCATTGTGATCGCCGGAACCGCGATGGGGTTGTTGCGCAGCGTCGTGGGCTTCTTCACGTTCTTCGCCGCGTTCGCATTGAAGCGCTCACACGAGCCGGCATGGGTCTTCGGTCTGGTGCTCATCGCGAGCGCCGCGGGCAGCGGTCTCGGAACACTGATCTCGCCGTTCCTGCGGAAGAAGGTGCGCGAGGAATGGATGCTCGCGGGCGCCCTGCTCGTTCCGGGATTCCCGCTGGTCCTCGCGGCCCGGGACTATGGGCGCGTGTCGCTCGTCGCGGCCGCCGCGACGGTCGCCGCCTCGACGGCCTGCGGGCGGGTCGCGTTCGACAGCCTTCTGCAGCGCGACGGCGCGGAAACCGTACGTGGGCGTGCGTTCGCCCGCTTCGAGACCCGTTTCCAACTGGTTTGGGTCGCCGGAGGAGTCGGCGCAGTCATATTCCCCGGCGGCGGCCGCGGTGGCATCTTCGTCGTCGCGGTCGTCCTGCTGTTCGCCGGTCTGTCGTACGTAGGCGCCTTCCGCCGGGCCGCGCCGCGAAATACTCGACCGTCGTTGCCGCCGTCGGGCTAGAACGGGCGAATGTCTTTCGAGGTCCGCGCGGTCGAACTGGGCGAGCTCGACGATCTGCTGACCGCCGACCAGCGCGGCTTCGGTGGCGAACCGCCGCGGCCGGGCGCGTCTCGCAGCTGGACGGCGGCCGAGCTCGATCGCACGCGGGTCGCCTTCGAGTCCGGCCGCATGGTCGGCGTGTCCCGGACCTACTCGTTCGAGCTCACGATGCCCGGGGGCGCGTTCCTTCCGGTCGCAGCTGTCTCGTGGGTCTCGGTATTGCCGACGCACCGCCGGCGCGGAGTGCTCACGCAACTCATGGCGGCGATGCACGACGACGCGCGTGAGCGCGACGAACCCGCGGCGATCCTCACCGCGTCCGAAGGGTCGATCTACGGACGCTACGGATACGGAGTCGCGGCGTGGCGGCTCGGTGTCACTGCCGAGCGGGCCCGCATCGCGTTCGCCCGCCCGGACGACGACGAGGGATGTACGCGCCTCGTTTCACGCGAGGAGGCCGAGCTCGCGGTGCCGGCGATATACGAACGCGCCCGCGGCAAGCGCGCCGGAATGGTGACCCGGCCGGACTTCTGGTGGCCGCAGGTGTTCTGGGAGTTCATGTTCGGCCGGTCGAAGGCGGGCTTCGTCGCGGTCCACGCCGACGCGCAGGGTCGCGACGACGGCTACGTCGTCTACGACATCACGGGCGACTGGATGGGCGGACTTCCCGATCGGCGCCTGTCGGTCGTTGACATGCAGGCCGAATCCCCCGCGACGTGGATCCACTTGTGGCGCTACGCATTCGGCGTCGATCTCATCGGCACGGTCGCCGCGTCGAACCTTCCGATCGACGATCCGCTGCGGCACATCGTCGTCGACAGCCGGCGAGTGCGCGTCGACTACGTCAACGACCATCTCTGGCTCGCGCCGCTCGATCCTCTCGCAGTGCTGCGCGCGCGCACCTACACCGTGCCGGGAAGGCTCGTCATCGAAACTCACGCGCCCGACGGTGCGCGGTCGACGGTGGCGATCGAAGCGGCGGCCGACGGTGCGAGCTGCGTCGCGACCACCGACGCTCCGGACATTGTCTGCGACTCGAGGGTGCTCGGCATGTGCGCGCTGGGCGGAAACCGTTGGAGCGAGCTCGCCGACGCCGACCGGCTCGACGTCCGGCGCCCCGAGGTGCTCCCACTTGCCGACGCGATGTTCCTCGCCACGCCCGCGCCCGCGCTGCTTTCGCACTTCTGATCCGCTGGTCAGCCGGTCTTCAGCGGTCGGGCGCGTTCTCTCGCCCGCGAGTCGAGGTTCGCTCAGGCCGGCTCCGGGGTAGCACAAGGAGCTGCCGGACCCGCGAAGGAGGTCTCCGATGCGCAAACTAATTGTGGACGAGTGGCTGACGCTCGACGGGGTTGCGCAGGCTCCCGGTGAGCGCGGTGAGGATACGACCGGCGGCTTCGCGCACGGCGGTTGGCACATGCAGTACGTCGACGAAGTCTTTCAGCAGTGGATGCTCCAGAACTTGAACGAGGCGGGCGGCTTCGTGCTCGGGCGTCGCACCTACGAGGGCTTCGCTTCGCACTGGCCGAACGCGCCCGAGGAGGAGCAGGTCATCGCCGAACCTCTGAACAAGTCACCGAAGTACGTGGCGTCGCGGAAACTCACCGACCCGCTCGAGTGGCAGAACTCGACGGTGTTGAGGGGCGATATCGGCCAGGCCATTGGCGCGCTGAAAGCGGAAAGCGGCGCCGACCTGCACGTGATCGGAAGCACGAACCTGGTGCAGACGCTGATCGCGCTGGATGTCGTCGACGAGTTCAGGGTGATCATCGACCCGATCGTCGTCGGCGGCGGCAAGCGTGTGTTCGGCGATGACGGAGTGCTCAGGCCGATGCGGCTCGTCGATAGCAAGGTGACGAGCAAGGGCTCGATCATCGCAACGTACGCGCCTGAGCGCTGATACCCAGCGACGCAATCCACGACCGGTCATCCTTCAGGTCCAGCCTGAGCCCGCCCCCGCGACCATTCCGAAAGGCCCGCTCGGCCAGCGGAAGCAGTCCATCATCAGTTGATCGACGTCGGAACGGGTCGCGATGCCCTCGTCGACGACGCGTTGCGCCTCTCGCACCATCGCGAAGTACACCCGGTTCGCGACGAAGCCCCATTGCATCGGGTTGTCCTTCACCACGATCGGACGCTTGCCGCAGCGCGTTGCCGCGTCGATGACGCGGGCGATGGTCGAGTCGCTCGTCTCCGAAGTCACGACGATCTCCGCGAGCTTCATCACCGGAGCCGGTGATGCCCAATGCCATCCGATGACGCGGTCGGGCCGGTCGGTCGCCGCCGCGAACGCCGCGATCGGCAGCCCGGAAGTGTTCGACGCGAGGATCGTTCCCGGTGGCGCGAGTCGGTCGAGATCGCGGAACACGCGCACCTTCAGCTCGAGGCGCTCGGGAACAGCTTCGATCACGAGGTCGGTCGCCGCCGCCTCTTCGAACGACATCGTGAACGTGATGCGTGCCAACGCGTCGTCGGCCTGCTCGCGAGTCACCTTCCCGCGCGCCACCGTCCCGTCGAGACCGAAGCGCCCAGTGGTCACGTGCGCCCGGGCGTCGTGGAGCGCGGCCGGAGCGACGTCGTAACACGCGACGTCGTCGCCCGCCAGCGCGCACACCTGCGCGATCCCGCTGCCCATGACGCCGGCGCCGAGCACGCCAATTTTCACGGCGTCTCGGTCTTCACGGCGTTTCGGTGTTCATGGCGTGTCGGGAAGATCGATTCGGGCGAGCCACAGACCAGGAGCAACGAGCTCGGCCTCGGTGGGCACCATCGACTCGTCCGACCAGATTCGGTTGAGCTGGTCGAGCGTGCCGTCGCTGCGTTCCATCACGCCGCGGCAGAACGCGACGCCGGTCTCGTAGTGACCGCGATCGAGCTCCAGACCGAGCAGGCGATCGACGAAGCCGGTTGCATCACCGCGTTCGAGCCGGTGCCGGCGCAGCGCTTCGTCGAGGCGGCCGTGCGAAGTCATCATGCGCTCGCCGATCGATTCGACGACGACGTCGGTGTAACCCTCCAGGACCGACACGAAGCGCTGCAGCTCCGCGAGGAGCGGCTTCTGCCGGTCGCTGCGCATGGCCCCGAGCAGCACGTCGGGATCGGTGAGATTGGCGATCGCCTCCATCGAGGACGGATCCGACGGGTCGAAGCCGCCGAGTTGGCTTTCCATCGCATCTGCTTGCACCTCGTAGGCACCGACGTACGCCGACGCGCAACGCAGTAGTCGCTCGCGTACCCACGGCACCGCGCGCTGGGCGCCGTGCACGACCTCGCGTAGCGCGAGCGCATAGCGCAGCTCGTCGAGCGGCAGGGACCACTCCTGCGCGAAGGCGTCGACGTTGTGCGGGATGAACAGCAAGGTCGGCGGTCCGTCGAGCGGGAGTGGCAGATCGAACTGACCGAGCGCTCGGTGCGAGAGCAGGCCGATCATCGAGCCGGCCCACCCGCCGAGGAGCAGCGGCATCATCATGGCGAACAACATGTCCGGAGAGAACGCCGTCGGGGCTCCGCTCTGCCCGGCGTTCCCGTCGGGGCCGGGATCCGTGCGCCCGAGCGCGGCCGCGAGGGCGCCGAGGAGGGGTTCGAGCGCGGTCAGGGTCAGGCTCGACCAGGTCGCTCGATCGACGGTGCGCGCCGGCACCGTCAACGCGGCCGAGATGTCGGTCGCCTCGGAGACCATCAGCTGCACGGCTCGGACGACGTCGTCGAGCGCACGGGATGTTTCGGGGTCGATCGGTGGTTCGAGCCGCTGCTCACCCGTCGCGATGTCGAGCTTCGCGATCGTTTCCGCAGTACGGCGCGCGACCTCCATGTTCACGGGGCCGGGCGACTGCAGCATCCGCATGATCTCGGAGAGATCGAGGTCGAACGGGTTGAACGGGTTCGGAAAGCCCTCCCCCATTTGGGGAACGTCGCTCACTACGCCAGTCTATGGACCATGGCCGGTGAAATCGTCGTCGCGGTGACCGGCGTCTCGGGCTTCCTCGGACAACGGCTTCTGCCGTTGCTCGACGCCAGTCCCGACGTTGATCGGCTCGTCGGTCTCGACATTCGCGACC
>JALYLU010000397.1 GCA_030774075.1 Actinomycetota bacterium
GACTACTTTCGCCGCCAGGTGCGCGTGTCGTCGTTCTCGTACGAGATGCCGGCGCGGCTGATCCGCCAGACCGGAGATCTCTACATGTGTTGCTCGGACTACCCCCACTCGGAAGGGACTGCGACGCCGCTCGCCGACTACGCCGACGCGGCGGTCCCGGTCGGGCCCGAGGACGCGCCCGGGTTGTTCCGCGACAACGTGTCGATGTTGCTGGAAGGCGCGTGACGGACGCGGGCTGCCCGCGCCGCCTTCAGCGTTGGATGAGCAACTCGTCGGGCAGCGTGCCCTCGAACCACAGGATCGTCTCGAGCCGCGTCGCGATCTTCCACCCGGCGTCGGTGCGTACGAAGTCGTCGTCGTAGCGCCCGCCCACGAAGAAGAAGTGCAGCCCGCCTTCACGCGTCGCTGCGCCCTGCGGATTCGTCACCATCGTGCGGCAGGTCGCGCGATCGCCGTCGAGCCGCACGTCGATGTTCGCCATCAGATGTTGCGTCACCGGGAAGGCCGACATCACCTTCTCGAGCCATCCCCGCACCTGGCGGTACGGTCCGACCTTGCCGCCCGGGTTCGACGAATAGTCGACGTGGGCGTCGTCCGTGAAGCACGTGTCGAGCAGCGCCCAGTCCTTCGTGTCGATCGCCCAGCCGTAGCGGACGATGACGTCATGAATCTCGGCGCGATCGGAGAGCTCTTGCGGCGTCACGAGGCGAGCGGCTTGGGCTCGGCCGCGCCCGGCTTGCAGTTGATCGCGAGCGTGAACTTCGTGGTGACGACCGGCTTCGACGTGCGCTCGTTCGACCACGTCGTCTCCGTCACGTAGAACTCGAGCTTCCCGCCGTCGCTCTTGGCCTTCTCGTACACGTCGGCGATGACGCCTTCGCCGACCAGCACGTCGCCCGCGTGCGGCCAGTCGCCACCGTGGTAGATGAATTCCTGCTCGCCGTGCAGGATCGCCCGGCCCTTCCCGCGCAGATTCTCGATCGGCAGGCCCGCGGCACCGCCGACGCCCATCGAACCCCAGTAGGGCATCACGAACGGAAACGTGGGCGGCACCGGCGCGTTGTCGGCGGCGTACACCGGATCGTCGTCCATCAACGCCTGCGCGAAGACGCGGATCGGCCCGCGCTCGATGATCACCTTCTGGGTGCCGAGCGGTCGTCCCTTGAGCTCGGTGAGTGCCACTCCCATCGCCTCCGCAATGTCGAGCCGGCGTGCGTGCCGGCGTTCCGGACGCGGGAGGTTACAAGCGGCGCCGCGGGCTCAGCCAGCCGCCGGCGGGCCACTTGTCGTCAAGTAACCCAGGCCCGCCAGTCGTCCTCGAACGAACGCTCTCCCATGGGAACCCGCGACCGCCACGAGCGCACTTCGTGTCCGGCCCGATTCACGATGACAATCGACACACCGACTGCGGCAATCAGCGCGGCGGGCATCACGAACTTCAACTTCTCACGCGACATCAACGAACCCCCTTCCGAAGATGCGAGGCCGCCAAGCAACGGGCAGCCGCCCTGCAACGTCACTCGTCCCTGAACCAGCCCGAGGATGGCGTCGTGCCGTACCTCATTCGGAAGAGCCATCGGGACGACACGCTCGGGGGCGACGTGGTCGGGGCGACAGCGACGCCAGTATCGGCCCCCGGCCGAGCCGTGTCCAGACCCACCACGCGAACAGATCTCGATGACTCCGCAGAGGGACCCGCAGTCGCGGCCCTTGCAGGTCGACATGCAGCGAGATGCGCCAAGTTATCTTGCGGGTCGCGGCGCGCGCCCCAACTCAACGCAAGAGAGCCGGTTCAGGTCACTAGTTGCTGAGCTTGATTGTTCGCGCGTCCGAGACCGAGCGGCAATCCGGGTTACACACCTTGAGTGTGGCCTGGCCAAAAGCGCTGCCCTTGCGGAAAGCCTTCGTTCCTGGTTCGGGGAGAACGGAAACTTGGATGTTGTGAGAGCCACTGTCACAAGGGAAGTCCCCATCTTGCGACGCGGCTGCCCCAGTGCCGACGGCAGTGCCGTTGCCCACCTTTTCGGTAAGTTTCACGGTAAGGGTCGCCGTCGCTGGGGTGCTTGATGCGGCGACGGTGCCCGTACTGCTCGCATCGCATGCCACGGTGACGGTCACTTGGACCGCCGCGCCGCGGCTGCGTACGAACGCGGGCGATTGCAATTGAACGAGGTTGGTAGCACTCGCGAAGTGAATGAGCAACAACACCGCCGCGGCGGCGAAACCTCCTGGAACAAGTGCTCGCTTCATTGAATACCTCCCCGGTGGAACTGGCTCGGTCGTCGGCGCGGCGGGAGCGTTGCTCACTAGCGACCCGCTGTCAACGACGCGAGCCGTGACTTCATTCACATGGACCACACCAGAAACATGGCAGCGCCCGACGGTGGCCCACGGCCGCGAAATCGTGCTGTTTGTCAGACGGCAGGTACAGGTAGTTGATGGCTTCGCTCAGGTGGGGTTAGCGTCCCGTGGCTGGAGTTGGAACGAGTTGCGGACGCACGAACATCACAACAGCGCGGACGGTTTAGGGTCGGGAGACGCACGCGCAGCCATTGCGCTCCTTTTCGTCGCCCTGGTCTACGCGGCCATCGACCACGGTGGTTTCTTTGGTACGGGTTTCCGCGTCGTTGTTCTGCTCGTACTCGTCGCCGCCACATTGAGCCTGAGCAGGCTGCCGGCGTCGGCGAGAGATCTCGGCGTCCCTTTGGTGGCCGCTTCATGTCTTGGGCTGTGGTATGTCATCTCCGCCGTTGTCGCGGGGGATGCCGCGGGTGCAGCGCCGGCGGTGGAGCTACTCATCGCGCTCGTAGCCGTCCTCGTGATCGTACGGCGCGCGGCGAAACGCGAGCGCCAACTGTTGCTTCGGGGTGTCTTGTTCGTTGGCATGATCGTGTCACTAACCGGCTGGGTAGGCTTGGTCTGGCGCAAGACTCCCCTCGCGCTCCAAGACACGTGCTGTGGCGGAATGTGGCGCGCCGCGTCCACGATCACCTACCCGAACGCCGCGGCCGCGTTACTGACTGCGTGCTTCCTCGTTGCCCTTGCAATGCTCGCAACGACCGACCGACCACAACCATTGCGTCTGGTCGCGTTCGTGCTATTGGTCGGACTTCTGGCGACCGTCAGCCGGGGCGGCGGGATCGGCCTTCTTGCCGGCTTAGCCACGCTCGCCGCTCTCGACGGACGACGCGCGTTCGTGCGTGGCTGGCCCGCATTTGTCGGGGCACTCATTGCGATGACTTCCCTTCTCCCTTCGCTGCGCGCATCACAGGACCCACATATTGCACTTGCGTGCGCAGGCCTACTCGCCGGCGCAGTGGTGGCAGTGATGTCGGCCAGCCGGGTCGCCATCGTGACGGCAGCACTCGCGCTCACTGTCGTAGTCGTGCCCGTCGTTCGTCAGCCAGTGCTCGACGGCTGGCGAACGATCGAGCGAGGACGATTCACGACGAGCTCACCCGACCGTACCCGCGCGCTCGAAGCCGCGTTCCGGCTCACCCGAGACCACCCCATTGCTGGAGTCGGCCCCGGCCGTGTCGACCTGACCTGGCACACCACCTATCTCCTACTTCCTGTCGAGATGCATCTGCGATACGCCCACAACGAATACGTGCAGGTGCTGGCCGAAACCGGCAGCATCGGCTTCGTACTCCTGATCTGTGGTCTCGCTGCCGCCGGCATTACCGTGTGGCGACGCCGTCGAAACCCAGACGCGCTCGCCGCGGCCGGCTGTCTTGCTGCGATCGTTGCGCTCGGCGTCCAGAGTTCGACGGATTTCCTGTGGCACGTCCCCTTAATCCCGCTATCCGGTGCTGTGCTTGTAGCCGCAGTGCTCCCCGGCGCGGGACGGGAGCCGGCTCGCAAGACGCCGTGAAGCGAGCCCGTGTGACCGACTTCGGCCGACACGTAGAGATCGTTGGCACGAGACGGAAGATGGCGTTGATCGTCGTATTCGAACCGATTGCGCCGGCGGCAGCGGCTCAAATGCCGGTCGAGGAGGACGGACCTGTGACCTGTGGCTATTTATGCGCGGCCTGCTCCCGCAGCTTGTGCTTCATCACGACCCGGCTCACCGAGTGCTCAGGCGCGTAAGCCCTGGTGTCGACGCGCCGAAATGCACTCACTTGTCTTGTGAGTGACTCGGGTCCTAACGGTGCCTCTAGGCGGGGAGCTGCACGCGGCAGTCGTTGCAGCCGGCGAGCGTCCAGACCCAGCACCGCACCGGGTCGCCCTCGTGGCGTAGCTCGCGACCCCGGCAGCTGTCCCTCTTCGTCGAGCCGTGCAGCCGTCGGGTTCGTCGTCCTCGGTGCAGCACGCGACGGTGGCGTCGAGATGGACGATCAGCGAACCGCGACAGGTCACCAGATGACGCTATGGAGGGGTGGCGACAATGCCTGACCTGGAAGCTTGTGGAGGTATCTCGTAAAGCTGAGCAGTTGGCTGGTGCGCGGGACTTTGGGCAATGAGGTGCATCTTGAGCGACTGTTGGAGCTCTGGTGGCACCGAGATGGGATTCCCGGGGAACCACAACAGCGCGAGATAGCCGCCGCGGCGGTCGAGGAGTTCGACCACTTGGCGCATGCCGCGTTCGTATTCGGGAGTTGGCATGCCCGACAGGAACGGCAGCGCGATGGATCCGCTCCCGCTCATGTCGTACACGGCATCAGGCGCGTTGCTCACGATCAGCGCGTTGCGTGGGATGCGAACGATCGCCTGCGCGACGGACGTCTGCTTGGGCGCAAGCGCGGGTCTGTCTTGGAGGAAGCGCCGCGTGGTCGACCAGTTGGCCATGACGAGCAGCGCTGCAAGTGCGCCGATGATTGCGACGGTCCCGACGCTCGACACAACGCGAACGAGTGACCGGTAAGCGACGGCAAGAAGGACCGCGTACCACAGGGCACGGACTGGGGCGAAGATCCGGGCATCTATTGGCACCGCGAGGTCGAACAAGAGGGCCGTGAAGACGACGAACAGCACGTATGTGCCGATGTACAACAGTCCGAGCTGCACGAGAT
>JALYLU010000398.1 GCA_030774075.1 Actinomycetota bacterium
GATCTCGAGCAGGTCCCATTCGGTCTCCGCCACCCTTCGACCCAATGTCGCGAGCTCGATCGAGCGCACGACGCCGCTCAGATGCGTGAAGGCCTGACCGACGCAGATCACCCCCCACTTCAACGTGCCGAACGCCACCCAGAATCGCAACGCGTTCTCTTCGACCTTCCGGCCTCCGGCGCGTTCGTACGCGGCGACGAGGTCTGGGACCGTGCCGAAGCCGCCGACGGGCTTGTCGTGCACGCCGAATCGCCACGACTTCACGCACAACCAACCGAGATCCTCGACCGGATCGCCGAGGTGCGCGAGCTCCCAGTCGAGCACCGCGCGTATGCCCTCGGGTCCGACGATGAAGTTCCCGTTCCGGAAGTCGCCGTGCACGAGCTCGGGCCGGGCCGGCGGGGGAGGAACGCATTCCGCGAGCCACCGCAGCCCGAGCTCGAACGTCGGGTGGGGCTCGCCGAACGTGTCGAGCAACGAGCGGTACTGGTCGAGTTGCGCGGCGGCGCCCTGCACCGGGAGCGGTGGTAGCTGCGCGGGGTCGATGGCGTGGATGCGCGCCGCGATCTCGCCGCATTGTGCCGCGAGGCGCTTCCGCGCGTCGGCATACGCGTCGTCGCGCAGGATCCGGCGCGCGATGGTCTCGCCTTCGACGCGGTCCATGACGAATCCGCGCCCGAGGTCGTCCTCCGGCCGCAGCAGCACCCGCACGCGGGGGACGGCGACTCCGGCCGCCGCGGCGGCCTCACACAGGTGGTATTCCGTCGAGCGATCGGATTCGCCGCCGTATGCGCCCGGATCGCGCCGCAGCACGAACCCGCGGCGCCGGCCGCTCGCGTCGGCCAGGTCGAACGACCACGTCTCTCGCGACGCGCCGCCTGAAAGACGGCGCAGCTCGAGCACTGATCCGTCGCCGCACGTCGGAGCGATCGCGCGGGCGAGCGCTTCGGTATCTGGCTGTCGCGCCACGAGCCCGGACGCTACCGAAGCGAGCCGATCCGCATGATTGCAATTCCGACCCGCGAGCAGCCCCGGGCGAATCCGAATCCGTCGTCATTTCTCGAGGCGACGCCGGAGCTCGTCCCGGCGCACCTCGAGGACAGCGAGAATCGCTTCCTGCTGCTCCGCCATGGTCAGCATCTCGGTGCGATCGCTTCCGTCGCCCGGATCAGCGAGCTGCTCGCGTATGTCGCGGATCTGCGGTCGGAGCTCGGCGACCTCGCGCTCGACGCGTTCGAGCTCAGTGCGCAGTTCAACCGGCGATCGATCGGTCGTCACGGAGTCCATTGTGCGCCATTCCGAGCGTCGGGAAACCACGCGATCGCATTGATTCGCGCCGCAGGGCGGTGGTGATGAAGAAGAAGGTCGGCGGGAACGCCGATCTGCACACTTTCTCCACAGGCCCATGGGGACTCCTCCACCGCAGTTCCGTATCCTCGTGGTGTGACCTCTGCGGCACCGAGCGCGCGTGATGGTCTGGTCCGGACGGTCGTCGTCATCGAGGACGAGCAGCCGATCGCCCAGGCCGTCGCCGCGCGCCTCCGCAGCGAGGGGTACGCGGTCGACATCGCGGCCGACGGCCCGAGCGGGGTTGCATTGTGCGCCCGCACCCCGCCGGATCTGGTGGTGCTCGACCTGATGCTCCCCGGCCTCGACGGCATCGAGGTCTGCAAGCGCATCCAGAGCGAGTGGCCGGTGCCGGTCCTCATGCTCACCGCTCGTGACAGCGAGGCCGACCTGCTCGTCGGGCTCGCGGTCGGCGCCGACGACTACATGACGAAGCCGTTCAGCATGCGCGAGCTGATCGCCCGCGTCCACGCGCTGTTGCGGCGCGCCGAGCGTTCGACGGAGCCCGTGCAACCCGTCGTGCGGATCGGAGACGTCGAGCTCGACGCGACGACGCGTCGTGTCCGCGTCGACGGCGAGCTCGTGCATCTGACGCCGATCGAGTTCGACCTCGTCCACTACCTCGCGGCGCGCCCGGGACGAGTCTCGACGCGCGAAGAGCTCCTCGCGCAGGTCTGGGGCTACGACGTTCCCTCCGGCGCGCGTACTGTCGATTCCCACATCCGCACGATCCGGCGCAAGCTCGGTTCGTCGATCGTGCGCACTGTGCACGGCGTGGGCTACGCGATCGAGGAGGCGCACGCGTGCGCGTGAAGCGCCCCCGGACGCCCGAGCGCCCGCTCGATCCGCTGCCGACGCTGAAGCTCAAGATCAGCGTCATCATCCTCGCCGCGGTCGCGGTCACCGTCGGCGTGTTTTTCGTCGGTCTGAAGGTGGGGTTGTGGCCGTCAGTCGCCGGCGTGCTCTCGGGGCTCGTCGCACTCGCGGTCGTATGGGTGCTGGCGCGCGGCCTGACGTCGCCGTTGCGGGAGATGGTTGCCGCGACCGAAGCCATGGCCCGAGGTGATTTCACGGCCCGAGTCACGGCCGTCTCGCACGACGAGATCGGAACACTCGCACACGCGTTCAACCAAATGGCCGCCGAGCTCGCGGAGACCGACCGTTTGCGACGCGACCTCGTCGCCAACGTCAGCCACGAGCTCCGGACGCCGATCACCGCGCTCCAGGCCGTCCTCGAGAACCTCGTCGACGGGGTGGGCAAGGCGGATCCCGAGACTCTCGGCACGATGCTCGCGCAGGTCGAGCGGCTCGGCCGGCTCGTGCAGCAGCTGCTCGACCTTTCGAGGCTCGAGTCCGGCACGTTGCCGCTCGATCGCGACCTGTTCGACGTGCGTCCGATGATCGAGCACGCGATCCGTGAGTCGCAGCTCCATGCGACCGACGTCGACTTTGCGATCGAGATCGTGCCCCGCGATTTCCGGCTCGAGGCCGACGCCGAGCGCCTGCACCAGGTCGTCGCGAACCTCGTCGAGAACGCGGTCCGGCATTCGCCCCCCAAAGGCAGGGTCTCGGTGCGGGCGGTCGCCGGACCCGACGGTGGCGCGCGGCTCGAGGTGTCCGACGACGGTCCCGGTATCCCCGAGAGCGAGGTCACGCGGGTCTTCGAGCGCTTCTACCGAGCCGATTCCGCCCGCTCGTCGAGTGACGGCGGCGCCGGGCTCGGACTCGCGATCGCGCGCTGGATCGTCGAGCTGCACGGTGGAGACATCCGGGTTGCTCGGAACGAGGCGGACGGATGTCGCATGATCGCAACCATTCCGGGACGGGTCGAGCTCTTGGCGCTTCCGACCCCCGAGCTCATCAACTGAAGGGCGGTGACGGTGTCCCTGACCTCCATGGACGACGCGCTGCGGCGCATCCGCCGCGGCGAGATGGTGCTCGTGGTCGATGACGAAGACCGGGAGAACGAAGGCGACCTCACGCTCGCCGCCGAGTGGGTGACGCCCGAGGCGATCAACTTCATGATGCGTTGGGCGCGCGGTCTCGTCTGCATGCCCTGCAGCACGCGGCGCCTCGACGAGCTGGAGATCGGACCGATGGTGCCCCCCGACATCGCCGGCTGTGACACCGCGTTCACGGTGACGATCGACCACCGCGACGCCGGCAGCGGTATCGGAGCGCAGGATCGCGCGCTGACGATCCGCAAGATCCTCGATCCGGCGTCGCGTGCCGAGCACTTCGTGCGCCCCGGCCACGTGTTCCCCCTGCGCGCCCGCGAGGGCGGCGTGCTGGATCGACGCGGTCACACCGAAGCGGCCGTCGACCTCGCCCGCCTCGCCGGCTGCGCACCCGTCGCGGTGATCTGCGAGGTGCTGCACGACGACGGATCGCCGGCCCGCTTTCCCTATCTCGAGCTGTTCGCGCAGGAGCACCGGGTCGCGCTGGTCTCGGTCGCGCAACTCGTCGACTACCGCGAGCGGGCCGGTACGACCACCGGCGCGCGCCGGACGCTTCTCCTGTAGCGCCCTACCCGTCCGGGAGCAGCACCAGCAGCGGGGGACGGGAATGAGCCAGCCAGAGATCACCGAGATCACGTCGGGGTTGCGGTTTCCCGAAGGGCCGGTCGCGATGCCCGACGGCAGCGTGATCGTGGTCGAGTTGATGGGCGGATGCGTCACGCGCGTGCAACCCGACGGAACCAAGACGGAGGTCGCGGCGCCTGGAGGATCGCCGAACGGAGCCGCGATCGGACCCGACGGTGCGCTGTACGTGTGCAACAGCGGCGGTTGGTCGTTCCGCGAGATCCTCGGGATGCAGATCCCCGACACCGAGCTCCCGGCCGATCACAGCGGCGGTCGCATCGAGCGCATCGATATCGACCGCGGCACGGTCGACGTGCTGTACACCGAGTGCGACGGACACGCGCTCATCGGACCGAACGATGTCGTGTTCGACGCGCACGGCGGGATGTGGTTCACCGATCACGGTCGCCGCGAAGGCCGCGTTCAGCACGTCGGCGCCATTTACTACGCGCAACCCGACGGCTCGGCGATCCGCGAGGTCGTGTTCCCGAGCGACTCGCCGAACGGCGTCGGTCTTTCTCCCGACGGATCGCGTCTGTATGCGGCCGAGACGCACACCGGCCGCGTGTACGCGTGGAACGTCACCGGTCCGGGAGAGGTAGAGCACAACGAGATGGGCGCGGCGGGCAGGTTGCTGTGTGGTCTTCCCGGGATGCAACTCTTCGACTCGCTCGGCATCGACGCCGACGGAAACGTCGTCGTGGCGACACTGGTGACCGGGGCGCTCACGGTGATCTCGCCCGCGGGGGAGGTGCTCGATCAAGCGCTCGTCGGTGATCCGATGACGACGAACGTGTGCTGGGGCGGCGCCGATCTGCGCACCGCGTACGTCACGTGCTCGGGCACGGGGCGCCTGATCTCCGTCCCGTGGCCGCGGCCGGGCCTGAAACTGAACTTCTGAGTACGTCACTACTGGTCGACTCCACGCTCCGCTCCCCTCCGGTCGCTGCGCTGTCGTCTCGTTACTACGGGTCGACTCCACGCTCCGCTCCCGTCCGGTCGCTGCGCTGTCGTCTCGTTACTACGGGTCGACTCCACGCTCCGCTCCCGTCCGGTCGCTGCGCTGTCG
>JALYLU010000399.1:0-2743 GCA_030774075.1 Actinomycetota bacterium
CGCCATAGCCGACGAATGGCATGACGAACGCCATATTCAAGGCATTCGCACCATACGCGAGGACTCCGCCGTCGCCGAAGAACAGGGTCTGGATGGCAAGCGCGACCGATACCGCGACGACGGCAGCCCACGGTCCGAGCAACACCGCGACGAGCACCGCGCCGACAGCGTGGGCAGTCGTACCGTCGGGAACCGGGACGTTGAACATCATGACGCAGAAGCAATACGCCGCGGCCAGGGCGGTCAACGGCGCATACCGATTCGTGACGACCTTGCGCACCCGACGTCCTGCGCTCAGCCAGACGGGGGTCATTGCGCCGGCGGCGACCGCGCACGTACTCGGGCTCAAGTATCCGTCGGGAATGTGCACGCTCTCGCCCCCCAGAAAGATGCTGCGTGTTCGCAGATGCGAGGTGTTCGTATCTGAGCCGATCCCTGGATTTGTTTGCGCGCGTGTTCTTGAATGAATAGACGAGCGTCCAGGTTGTTCGCGGCTTCGCAACATCCGCCGCCGACGTCCGCACCGAATACCGAATACCGAACACGCCGGGGCAAGACGTTTGGGAGGCATCGACCATGGAACCGACGAACCGACGCGACTTCCTGAAGCACGCGTCCGCGACCGCCGCAGTCGTCGGCGTCGTGGCCGCGACGCCGCTCTCACTCGTGGAATCGGCGGCGGCCGCCGACACGAAGGCCGCGACCGTGCCCGCCGGCGCGCGCGTCGACCGTCACGTCGTCGCTCATCTCCGCAACGTGCAGACGGGCGAGGTCGCGATCTACACGGGCGACCGTGAGATCACCGTGAACGACAAGCGCTTGGCAGCTCTGCTCTACAAAGCGTCCCGCTGAGCCACGGAACTGTTGCACTCGATCCGGAAGAGGTGAGCAATGTCGTCGCATCGTGAAGCGCCCGAGATCTCCAAGGATCCCGTAGCCGACAGCACGGATCTGTACGCGTTCGTAAGTCCCGATCACCCCGACACGGTGACGCTGATCGCGAACTACCTTCCGCTCCAGGGGCCGGCGGCCGGACCGAACTTCTACGAGTTCGGCGACGACGTCTTGTACGAGATCCACATCGACAACAACGGCGACGGCCGCGCCGACATCACGTTCCAGTTCACCTTCGCCACCGTGCTGCAGGTAGGCGGCACGTTCCTGTACAACGTCGGCCCGATCACGTCGCTCGACGCGCCGGCGTGGAACCGGCGCCAGTTCTACGACGTCACGCGCATCGATTGGAACGTTCGCGGCAACGGGTTCGGCGGCGGGCACGGCCACGCTCACCGCGACGAGGATGGGTTCGGGTTCGGGTTCGGCGCCAAGGTCACCCCGCTCGCGCAGCACGTGTCGTGCCCGCCGTGCAACATCGGCCCGTTGTCGACGCCCGACTACGTCTCCCTCGCCAACGCCGCGGTTCACAGCCTCGCGGGCGGGGGAGTCGTGTTCGCGGGTCAGCGCGCCGAAGGCTTCTACGTCGATCTCGGCGCGGTCTTCGACCTCGCCATTCTGCGGCCGTTCGAACAGCTGCACGCGCAGTTCGGGCTCAACGTCCCCGAGCTCACGCAACCGGCACCGGGCGTGAACGCGACCAAAGCCGTCAATGTGCACAGCATCGCGTTGCAGCTTCCGAAGGGTCAGCTCACGGCGAGCGGCGCCGCGCCGACGGATGCGTCCAAAGCGTCGGCGGTCGTCGGCGTCTGGACGACGGCGTCGCGTCGCAAGGTCGGTTTCTTCGGCGGCCATGGGCACGATCACGACCACGGCAGTGCCGTCGGCCCCTTCACGCAGGTCTCGCGGCTGGGCAACCCGTTGTTCAACGAAGTGCTCGTCCCCATGGAGCGCAAGGACTACTGGAACACGGAGCCGCCCGCGAATGACAGCCAGTTCGTCGGCGGCGTGCAGCATCCCGAGCTCGCCAACCTGCTCCCGGTGCTCTATCCGAACGTGTTCCCGAACCTTGCCGCGCTGAATGCCTCGCGCAAGGTACGCGCCGACCTCGTCGCCATCTTGTTGACCGGCATACCCACAGGCGTGGTTCCCGGCTTCCAGAACTCGGGTGGCTCGACGCTCGCCGACCTCCTGCGCTTGAACATGGCCATCCCGCCCACGACCGACATGCCCAGCAACATCGGGCTGATCGGTGGCGACGCCGCCGGATTCCCGAATGGCCGCCGGGTGTTCGACGACGTGTTCACGATCGAGCTGCGCTGTATCGCGGGCGCCACGTACGGACTCGTCGACAACACGTTCACTGCCGATAGCGCCGCGACCGCGGTGTCGGATGGTCTGACGACCGACCCGCTCGACCAGGCGGCCGAGGGCACCGTGAAGTACCTGACGACATTCCCCTACCTGGGTACGCCGCACAGCGGGTTCGACATCCCGGCCCTCGCCGACGCGAGCACTTGATGGACGCCGATCACGGGCACAGCCACACCCTCGACCCGAGCGGCGACGGAACAGTGGTGCTCGACATCGGTGGCGACGTCGGAGCCATCGTGCTGCACACGCCGCACGAGCTCGCCGGCATGGAGATCGACATCTTCCGACTGGGCGACGATCGCCCCGCGATGCACACGGCCGTGCGGGCCCGCCACTTGCCCGGCGGTCATGTGCATGCGGCGGTGTACCCGACCGTTCCGGCGGGCGACTACATCGTTCCGGCGGTCGGCGCGCTGCCGTCGTTGCCGGTGACGGTTCGCGGCGGACACGTCACCGAAATCACTTGGGAGACGTG
>JALYLU010000399.1:2753-4992 GCA_030774075.1 Actinomycetota bacterium
GATCACGCGTCGATCAGGTGAGCCCGTTCTGCGACAGCCATTCCGCGGCGACGGCCGACGGGTCCTGCTTGTCGTTGAATATCTTCAGTGCCATCTCGTTGTAAGCAGCCGTGTCCAGCTTCGCGTTCACCGCATTGATCACCGCGTCGAGCGCAGGGCTGTCGACTGCGGTGCGCCACACGGCGATCGCGTCGTCGGCGGGCTGTAGTCCCTTGTCGTCGGTGAGCAGCACGAAGTCCGGGTCGATGACACTGCTGCCCGTGAAGAGCAGGCCGACATCGATGCTGCCGTCCTTGAGTGCCTTGTTCGTGATCGGCCCGCCCGCGTCGAGCTTCTTCACGGTCTTGAACGTGAGGTTGTAGAGCTGCTGCTCGGTGGCGCCGAGGCACAGCGGACGCTGCTGGCACTCGGGAGGCCCACCGAACGTGAGCTGCGACGCGACCGCTGTGAGGTCGGACACCTTGCTGAGGTTGTATTTCGCCGCCGTCGCCTTCGTGACGTAGAAGCCGTTGACATCGAGCGCGGTAGATGCCGAGGACGCTTTGACGCCGTCGGCCGAAACCTTCGCCTGTAGTGCGGCATTCGTGGTCGCGGCGTCGCCCGTGGGTGTGCCCTTGAGGGAGACGAGCAACGTGCCCTGGTACTCGCCGTACAGATCGATCTGGCCGTTCTTCAACGCCGCGTACGTCACCTCGGTGGGGCCGAGGTTCTTGTACGTCACCTTGAAGCCCTTGGCCGCGAGCGCCTTTCCGTAGAGCTGCGAGAGCAACTGCGCGCCGGCGAAGTCCTTCTGGCCGACGACGATCTGGGTGCCCGCGCCGGCTGTTGATGTCGTCGTCGTGGACTTCGGTTTGCTGCTGCTGCCACACGCGGCGAGGGCGAGGGCGAGGGCGATGAGCATGGCGCCCAGCGCGAGGCCGGGATATCGCGGTCGCGGGTTCCGACGCATGGAGTACTCCTCATTCGAAGTGGTTTCGGTCGAGGCACCCTATGCGGCCGGCGCAACCGGCACCACGGCGCGTGCGCGACCGGCGTCGGCTTTGCGCAACCCCGGCGAAACCACCGAGCGCTGCACGACTGCGAGCGTGAGATCGGCCACGACTGCGAGCACGGCAACGAGCACCGCACCACCAAAAACCGCGATGTTGTCGTTGGTGTTCAGCCCGATGTAGATCGGCGTGGCCAGGGTGTCGACACCGGTGAACGAGGCGAGCGTCGCAGTCGCGACGATCCCGACCATCGCGGTCCGGATACCGGCCATGATCAGCGGCATGGCGACGGGTATCTCGACCCGCCGGAGGATCTCACCTTCCGACAACCCCATGCCACGCGCCGCGTCGACGAGCTCCTCGCCGACTTCGCTCACGCCGACGTAGCTGTTCGTCAGCATGGGCGGGATGCCCAGCAAGACGAGCGGCACGAACGCCACGAACGATCCGGTCCAGCCGAAGCCGCGTGGGCTGGTGATTCCGAAGATCTGCACGGCGAGCACGAGCATGGCGTACACGGGGATCGCGCGACCGATGTTGGCCACGTTGATGGCGACGACACCACCGACGCCGCGATGACCAAGCCACGCGCCGAGGGGCACCGCGATGGCCGTCGCGACCAACAACGAAGAAATGGACACGCGCACGTGGTTCGCGAGCAGGTGCGGTATGCCGTCCCCGCCGTGCCATTGGTCGCCCGACGTGAGCCAATGCCACACGTCGACGAGGAAGTGCACGAGATGCATCGCCTCACGACCCCGTCAACGCGACAACTTGCGCCATGGTGTCATCGCGCGTTCCACCCGGACGAGCAGCAGGTCGGCGACGACTGCGAGCGCGACCGAGAGCACGATGCCGACGACCAACGGGGTGTGGAAGTCGCGCTGGTAGCCGTCCTGGATGAAGCGCCCCAGACCACCTTGATCGACGATGAACGTCACCGTCACGAGACCGATCGTCGACACGGTCGCGAGACGGATCCCGGCGACGATGGCAGGGAGCGCCAGCGGCAGCTCGACGCGAAGCATTCGGCGCCACCGCGTGTAACCCATGCCGTCGGCCGCGTCCAGCACATCGTCCGATACTCCGCGCAGGCCCTCGAGCACGTTCCGAACCAGGATCGCGAGGCTGTACAACGTCAGCGCGATCACGGCGGGCTCGCGCCCGGTTCCTGTGATCGGCAACAGGAGTCCGAGCAGCGCGACCGACGGGATCGTGTACAGGGAAGTCACCACGGGCACGACGATTGC
>JALYLU010000400.1 GCA_030774075.1 Actinomycetota bacterium
CTCGCGGCTCGTGCACGCGCTCGTCGCCGAGCGGCGTGAGCGGATTCGCGCCGACGAGCGCGCCGAGGTCGCCGCGCACCTGCACGACTCGGTGTTGCAGACGCTCGCCCTCGTGCAACGACGCGCCGACGAGCCGCGCGAGGTTGTTCGGCTCGCGCGCATGCAGGAGCGCGAGCTGCGCGGATGGCTCCTGGCGGGCGATGCCCCGGCCGCGAGCGCCGGCACCTCGCTGGGAGCTGCGCTCGAGGAGCTCGCGGCGTCGATCGAGGCCGAGCACGGTGTGCCGGTCGAGGTCGTGCGCGTGCGCGACTGCGGGATCGAGGGAACCGAGCCGTTGCGAGCTGCGGCCCGCGAGGCGATCCTCAACGCGGCCCGGCACTCCGGTGCGGCCATCGTGTCGGTGTACCTCGAGGTGGAGCCGGAGCAGGCCACGATCTTCGTGCGCGACCGCGGACGCGGCTTCGATCCCGACGCGGTCCCCGTCGACCGCGGCGGTATCAGCCAGTCCATCGTCGGACGCATGACCCGAGCCGGCGGGCGCGCCGGCGTGCGTTCGGTTTCGAACGAAGGAACAGAGGTCGAGCTGGTGCTCCCGTTGGCGAAGGTCGGCGAACCGTCATGACGCCGGATCGTGCACGCGTGTTCCTCGTCGATGATCATCAGCTCTTTCTCGCCGGTGTCCGCGCCGAGCTCGGGGACGTCGTCGAGGTCGTCGGCGCGGCGTCAGATGTAGACGCGGCGATCGAGATGATCCGCGAGCGCGTACCCGATGTCGTTCTCGTCGACGTGCACATGCCGGCCGGCGGCGGCGCGCGGGTGATCAGCGAGATCGCGAGGACCCATCCCGATGTCCAATTTCTCGCGCTCTCGGTCAGCGACGCGCCGGAGGACGTGATCGCCACCATCCGCGCCGGAGCGCGCGGCTACGTGACGAAGACGATCGCGCCCGACGAGCTGATCGACGCGATCGCGCGCGTGCGCGGCGGCGACGCCGTGTTCTCGCCGCGCCTGGCCGGCTTCGTTCTCGACGCGTTCGCCGACGTCGCGCCCGCGGCGGCGGATCCGGACCTCGACCAGCTCACGCCGCGCGAGCGCGAGGTGCTGCGCCTCATCGCCCGGGGCTACGCGTACAAGGAGGTCGCTCGTGACCTGGGCATCTCGGCCAAGACCGTCGAGAGCCACGTCTCGTCGGTTCTGCGCAAGCTCCAGCTCTCGAGCCGGCACCAGCTCGCCCGCTGGGCCTCCGATCGCCGCCTCATCTAGCGCTGCTCGCTACGGTTCGGGCCGTGTCTCTTCCGGTGCGTCCTCCGTTCGAGCCCATGCTCGCCAAGCTCACCCGGGAGATGCCGCCGGCGGGCGAGGTGTCGTACGAGCCCAAATGGGACGGCTTCCGTTGCATCGTTTTCCGCGACGGCGACGAGCTCGACCTTCAGTCGCGCAACCAGAAGCCGCTGCTGCGCTACTTCCCCGAGCTACGCGAACCATTGCTCGCGCAGCTTCCGGATCGCGTCGCGCTCGACGGTGAGATCGTCGTCGCGAACAAGCGCGGCCTCGACTTCGATGCGTTGCAGCTGCGCCAGCACCCCGCCGCGTCGCGCGTGAAGAAGCTCGCGGCCGAGATCCCCGCGTCGTACGTCGCGTTCGACCTCCTCGCGCTCGACGATGACTCACTGCTCGACGTGCCGTTCGGTGATCGGCGCGCAGCACTCGAGCGCGTGCTCCAGAAATCCCGACCGCCGGTGTATCTCACGCCGACGACGCGTGATCGCGATGTCGCGGTCGACTGGTTTTTGCGATTCGAAGGCGCAGGACTCGACGGGGTTGTCGCCAAGCCGCTCGCCGACGCGTATCGCCCGGGCAAGCGCACGATGCTGAAGGTCAAGCACGAGCGCACGTGCGACTGCGTGGTCGCGGGATTCCGCGTGCACAAGGACGGAAACGGGGTGGGGTCGTTCCTGCTCGGCTTGTACGACGACCACGGCGTGCTGCATCACGTCGGGGTAGCGAGCGCGATGGCGGCGACCCTGCGCACCGACCTCGCGCACGACGTCGAAGACCTCCGGAAGGGCGCGCTCGTCGACCATCCGTGGAAGGACTGGGCCGGGTCGATGTCGGAGGCCGCAGCGCAGGGTCAGCGGATGCCGGGCGGACCGAGCCGGTGGAACGCGACCAAGGATCTGTCGTGGGAACCCCTGCGGATCGAGCGGGTCTGCGAGGTCGAGTTCGAGGGCATGATGAGCGGCCGGTTCCGCCACAACGCGCGTTTTCGTCGCTGGCGGCCCGACAAGGATCCGGGCGACTGCACCTACGCGCAGCTCGAGGTCGTTCCCCCTGCCGAGCTGCGTGAGATGTTCGCCTGAGGCGCCCGCTGGCAGCGGCATTCGCCCGATTCCTGCCTGGTACAGGAGGGCCGTTCGCGCTACACTTCTACGGTTGTATCGGGCGCCCCGAGGGGCGGGGGAACGTGGGCCGTGGCCCACGTTTTTTCTTGGGATCACGAGGAAGGCGCGGACTGTGAGTGCGACGGACAGGCAACTCGAAGCGGTACGTGCCGCAGTCGAGCCTGCCGTCGCCGCGCTCGGACTCGCTTTGTACGACGTCGAGCTGCTCGGCGGGGCTGGAGCGCGCACGTTGCGTGTCACCGTCACCCGGGCCGACGGCGTCGACCTCGAGACCATCACCGCCGTAACGCATGCGGTGTCACCGATCGTCGACGGCACGTCGACCATCGGCGGCTCGTACCTTCTCGAGGTCAGCAGCCCGGGCGTGGAGCGCGCGTTGCGCCGGCCCGAGCACTACAGCTCCGCTCTGGGCGAGGAGGTTTCGGTCAAGTTCCACACTGGCGCGGGCCCGAGGCGTGTGCGCGGCGTACTTCGCCGGTTCGACGGCGTGAACTGTGTCGTCGAGTCCGACGACGGGGTCGACGAGGAGATCGCGATCTCCGACGTCACCCAGGCGCGCACCGTGTTCGAATGGGGCCCGCAGCCGCGCCGGCGGTCGAAGGACCGGGGGCGCGCGCGGGCGAAAGGGAAGTCATGAAGAACCCCGAGATGCTCGAAGCGCTCTCGGCGCTCGCGATCGAAAAGGGCATTCCCGAAGAGATCATGCTCGAGGCGCTCGCCAACGCGTTGGTAACCGCCTACAAGCGGATGCCGGAGGCGGCCGAGGAAGCGCTCGTCGAGATCGACGTCGAGACCGGCGAGATCCGCGTCATCGCGCAGGAGCTCGACGAGGACGGAAACGTGACGCGCGAGTGGGACGACACGCCCGCCGACTTCGGGCGCATCGCGGCGCAGACCGCGAAGCAGGTGATCCTGCAGCGGATTCGCGAGGCCGAGCGCGAGATGAAGTACGAGGAGTACGCCGGTCGCGAGGGCGACATCGTCACCGGGATCATCCAACAGACCGACGCCCGCTACACGCTGCTCGACCTCGGTCGGGTCGAGGCTCTGCTGCCGCAGGCCGAGCAGGTCCCGGGCGACCGTTACGACCACGGGTCGCGCATGAAGGCGTACATCGTCGAGGTGCGCAAGACGGCGAAGGGTCCGCAGATCGTCGTGTCGCGCACGCACCCTGGGCTCGTACGCCGCCTCTTCGAGCTCGAGGTCCCCGAGCTGCTCGACGGCGTCGTCGAGATCAAGGCGGTCGCGCGGGAGCCCGGACACCGCACCAAGATCGCGGTCGCGTCGAACGACCAGAACGTCGATCCGGTCGGGGCGTGTGTCGGCGCCCGCGGCATGCGGGTGCGCCAGGTCGTGAACGAGCTGCGGGGCGAGAAGGTCGACATCGTCCCGTACAGCGGCGAGTCGCAGGAGTTCGTCATGCGCGCGCTCGCTCCCGCCAAGGTGCGTGAAGTTCGCATCCACGAAGACACGGGCATCGCCGAGGTCATCGTCCCCGACTTCCAGCTTTCGCTCGCGATCGGCAAAGAGGGCCAGAATGCGCGGCTCGCTGCGCGGCTCACCGGTTGGCGCGTCGACATCAAGAGCGAGACACAACTCGCGGAGGAAGAAGCGGGGGGCGGCTACGCGGAAGGCGAGTGGGTCGACGGACCCGACGGTCAGCTGATGTGGCAGCCGGCCGAGGGCGGGGAGGCCATCAGCGCGGCCGAGGCCGGCTACGGCACGATCGTGGGCGGCGAGGCCGCGCCCGAGACCGCGGCGGCGACTGCGACTGCGACCGCGACGGAGGTTGCGCCCGAAACGCGCGATCTCGATGACGAGGAACCTCTGGCGCCGGCCGCCGAGGACGCGGCGGGACACGTCGCCGCGACGGTGGCAGACGAAGCCGCCGACGAGCTCGCGGCCGATGCCGATCTCGACGCCGAGGCCTCGGACGTCCGGACGGAAGGAGAAGCGGAAATCGAAGAGACGGCGGGGGATCAGAGCTGACGGAGCCGCGGCGCACATGCGTCGGGTGCCGTCGGACCGACCGGCCCGAGGGGTGGATCCGGATTGCGGCGACGCGTGAGGGAGCGGTAGAGATCGGCCGGGCGGCACCCGGCCGGGGCGCATGGGTCTGTTCGGGAGCCTGTTTCGCCCGGGCCGCGAAGCGGGGCATGCTCGCCCGGGCGCTGCGCCGGGACCTGACGAGCACCGAAGTCGAAGTGTTGCGCGCGAGACTAGAGAGCATCAATTTCTAAGGGAACGGACTGTTTTGGCGACGAAGAAGATCCGGGTCTACGAGCTGGCACGAGAGCTCGGCGTTGACAACGCCGCCGTGGTCGAGCTTTCCAACGAGCTCAAGATCGGGGTGAAGAGCCACTCGTCGAGCATCGACGAGCCGTCGGCCGATCGCGTCCGCCGACTGGCCGACTCTCGCGGGCTCAAGCGCGAGCCCGTCGTAGTCGAGCCGGAGCCCGCTCCTGCGCCGCCCGAACCCGAGGCGCCTGCGGTCATCGCTCCGGTCGCGCCCGCGGCCGGCGAGCCCGTCACTCCCGCCGTGCCCGCGCCCCTGCCGATCGAGGAACCCAAGCCTGCAGTCGTGG
>JALYLU010000401.1 GCA_030774075.1 Actinomycetota bacterium
CCTGTCGTCGGCGCCGGCCCTCGCCGAGGTCCGTAAGGCGCGCGAACGCGGCGTCGACGTGATCGCCGAAACCTGCCCGCAGTATCTCTACCTCGACACGGCTCGCCTCACCGATGCCGACGGCGCGTCGTACGTCTGCACTCCGCCGTTGCGCGATCCGTGGCACGTGGAGGAACTCTGGCATGGGATCGCGACCGGCGCGGTGCAGACCGTGGCGACTGATCATTGCCCGTTCACCGTGGCCGACCGGCGCGCCGGCGTGCGCGACCGCGCCGCCGGATATGCCGACTTCACCGAGATCCCGGGCGGGCTTCCGGGAATCGAGACGCGCATGGGTCTGATCTGGGAGGGCGTGACCGCCGGTCGCATCACCCGAGCCGACTGGGTGCGATTGTGCGCCGAGGCACCGGCGCGCACCTTCGGGCTCTGGCCCGCGAAAGGGAATCTGCGCGTCGGCGCCGACGCCGACGTGGTCGCGTGGGATCCCGCGCGCGAGCAGTCGCTCGATGCGGAAGCGTTGCACATGGCCGTCGACCACTCGCCGTATCACGGGATGACGGTAACCGGGTGGCCCGAGCTGGTGTTCGCGCGCGGCGAGCTCGTCGCCCGGGATGGAACGTACGTCGGCGAACCCGAGCGCGGCCGCTATCTCAGTCGCGGGCCATGTCCCGCATAGTCGCGTACATGAGATGCTCAGCCGGCGGCGTTCAGATAGTTGTAGATCGTGAACCGGCTCACCCCCATCGCATCGGCGACGCTCTCGACCGATCGCCGCAACGCGAACGCGCCCCGATCGTCGAGTATCCGTACAGCGAGCTGCTTCTGTTCGCGCGACATGCGGGCGAGCGAGGCACCGACCTCCTGCTCCACCGCCGCCATCATCCGTTCGAGCGACCCTTGCATCCCGGGCAGCCGGAGGCCGCCGACGACCTCGCCCTCCCACTGCAACGGGATATCGCCCGCCCGTACGTGCCTCGGGCCGACCAGCTCGGCGCCCAGCGAGTCGGCGACGGGTTCGAGCGCGCGCAGGAGGGGGTGGCGCGCCGAAACCATGCGGCGAGCGTAATGGCGGTGCTCGTAACGGCCGCATGAACACGCCTCGGGCGAGTTGACAGCTTTCTCGCGTCCCGGAACGCTGGCGCGGTGACGACACTGATCCGCAACGGCATCGTCTTCCCGATGGTTCCGGGGGTCCGCGACGCGCTCGATCCGGGCTCGCTTCTCATCGACGGCCAACGCATCCTCGCCGTCGGCTCAGTAGAAATGCTCGATGCCGACCCGCGCGCCGCCGGCGCGGAGGTCGTCGACGCGACCAATCATGCCGTCCTCCCGGGTCTGCACAATTGTCATCTGCATTCCGGCCTGCTGCGGGGCACGGCGGAGTCGATGTCGCTCTGGGACTGGCTCAAGGCGTACGTCGACCCCGCGCACAAAGCGCTCACGCCCGAGATCGCCCGCGCCGCTTCGCAGCAGTGCTACGCCGAGGGCCTGCTCGCGGGCACGACCTCGGTGATGGACATGTGGCGGTTCATGGAGGGATCGGCCGACGTCGCAGCCGAGCTCGGGTTGCGCGCCACGCTGGTTCCCTACGTCGCCGACGAGGAGGGCTTCGACTATTTCGAGAGCATCGCATCGAACCGTCGCCTGCTCGAGTCCCACGCTGTGGCGGCCGAGGGTCGCGTGCGGACGTGGGTAGGCCTGGAACACCTCATGTACTGCACGAAGGAGTGTTTCGCACAGGCGGTCGAACTGATGGACGAGTTCGGTTGCGGGCTGCACACGCACTCGTCGGAATCGATCTGGGAGGTCGAGGAATCGTTGAGGCGCTGGGGCCGGCGCCCGATCGAGGTGTTCTACGACCGCGGCATCCTCGGTCCGCGCACAGTCGTCGCGCACTGCGTATGGCTCTCCGACCGCGAGATCGCGCTCCTCGCGCAAACCGGCACCGCAGTCGCACACTGCCCGACCTCGAACATGAAGCTCGCGTCGGGCGCGGCACGGGTGGGCGATCTGCGGCGCGCCGGAGTACGGGTGGGCATCGGGAGCGACGGCGAGAAGGAGAACAACAACCTCGACCTCATCGAAGAGATGAAGGTCGCATCGCTCCTCCAGAAGGTGACGACGCTCGATCCGACGAGCGGTGACCCGTGGGATGTGCTCGCGCTCGCGACATCGGAAGGAGCGGCCGCGCTCGGCCTCGGGGAGACGACCGGCACGCTCCAGCCCGGCAAACGGGCCGACGTGATCACGGTGTCGATGCGCGGGCTGCACACGACGCCGATCATGCACGGCGAGCTGTTCAACGTCGCCGCGCATCTCGTGTTCTCCGCGGCGGGGCGCGACGTGCGCGACGTTTGGGTCGACGGCCGCCCCCTGGTTCGAGAGGGTCGACCGCTCACGTTCGACGTCGACCACGTACGCACCGAGGCGCAGGCGGCGGCGGAGGAATTGTTCGAGCGGCGCGCCAAGGTGCTCGAATCGATGTGAGCCCCCGGCCGCGCCCGGATTTCCGCGTTGGTCACACTCCCTGGATCCGCGCGCTGATCGCCCGATGCCGGCGCAGCATGTCGGCCTCGCCCGGTGCCGCGATCGTTCCGTGCTCGACCACGAGCTTGCCGTGTACCACCGTGTGGCGCGCGGCCACCGGTCCGCACCGCAGCCAGGCTTCGACGGGATCAGTCAACGCGCCCGCGAACTGAACACCAACCAGCGGCCAGCACACGAGGTCGCCCGCCGCGCCCGGCGAGAGCTGGCCGAGCTCACCTTCGCGGCCGAGGCAACGCGCGGAACCCCGCGTCGCGATCTCCAACGCGTCGCGCGCCCCCATGGAGGCGGGACCTCGGCGTAGGCGGCCGAGCAACAGCGCGTTGCGAGCCTCCATCCACAATGACGCGGAATCGGTCGACGCGGAACCGTCGCACCCGAGGCCGACCGGCGCGCCCGCGGCGCGCAGCTCGGGCACGGGCGCAATCCCGCCCCCGCCGATGAGCATGTTCGAGCTGGGGCAGTGCGCGACGCCGGTGCCCCACTTCCCCAGCCGAGCGACCTCGTCGTCGTTCGGGTAGATGCAGTGCGCAACCCACGTGCGATAACTCCCCCAGCCGACTTCCTCGAACTGTTCGATCGTTCGGCGCCCGAACACTTCGGAGGCGAAGCGGTCTTCGTCGGGATCCTCCGCGAGGTGCGTGTGCAGGCGCACGTCGAGGCGCTCGGCGAGCTCGGCGGTCGCGCGCATCAGTTCTGGCGTCACCGAGAAGGGCGAGCAGGGCGCCAACGCGACGCGCACCATCGCGCCCCACGACCGGTCGTGATGCAAGGCGACGAGTCGCTCGCTGTCGGCCAGGATCTCCTCGTCGTCCTGCACGACCGAGTCCGGCGGAAGGCCGCCGTCCTTCTTCGACAGGCTCATCGAGCCGCGCGTCGGATGAAAGCGCACCCCCATCTCGCGCGCGGCACGGATCTCAGCCGAGATGAGATCGCCTCCACCGCGCGGGTGCACGTAGAGGTGGTCCGTGCTCGTCGTGCAGCCGCCGAGTGCGAGCTCCGCGAGACCGATCCAGGCCGACACATACGCCGCTTCCTCGTCGAGCGCGGCCCAACGTGGATACAGCGTGGTCAGCCACTCGAACAACGTGCCGTTCACCGCCGGCCGGAAGCTGCGCGTGAGGTTCTGGAAGATGTGATGGTGCGTATTGATCAGCCCCGGTGTCACGAGGCAGCCACCCGCATCGAGCACGCGGCCGGCGACCGGCGTCGGATCCGTGGAACGGCCAACCGCACTCACCAGCCCGTCGGTGATCGCGACCCAGCCGCCCTCGAGCTCGCGGCGCTCGTCGTCGACCGTCGCGACGAGCTGCGCTCCGCGCACCAACAGATCGCAGCTGTAAGCCTGATCGAAGCGGCCGGATCCCGTTGCCTGCGCTCCCGTCACCATGACGACGGTCGCCGATCCGGCGCCGGAGGGTCAAGTTGCACGGGCATCGTTCACACTCCTGTGATACGACGGCAACAGCAGATTTCAACAGATTGTTGACGATGCGAGAGGTGCGCGCCACGCTTCCGGTTCACCCCGTCGACCTCGAGCCATTCCGTCTCGGCGGGCCGGCCGAGCGCGTCGGGGTCGCGACTGCCATCGACACCGCGTTGCGCGATTCGGGCTTTCTCCTGGTGTCGGGCCACGGCGTCCCGGCGCCCGTCTGCGACGCCGTGCTCGATGCGTTCGGCGAATTCTTCGACCTTCCCCTTGCCGAGAAGCGCCGCTGGATCGTCACCGACGAGACGGCGAACCGCGGCTACACCGAGCTCGGCAAGGAAGGGCTCGCATACAGCCGCGGCGAGGAGACGCCGCCCGACCTCTTCGAGGCGTTCAACGTGGGCCGCGAAGACGCGATCGGTCCCGAGTACGACCGCCATCGGCCGTTCTACGCCCCGAACGTCTGGCCCGATCACCCAGCCGGATTGCGGAAGACCGCGCTGGAGTACGAACGCGAACTGCGCGTCGTCGCCGACCAGCTGCTCCGCGCGATGGCGCTGGCCCTCGAGCTGCCCGAGCCCTGGTTCGTCGACCGGCTGGAACGCGCGAACCTTACGCTGCGCGCAATCAACTACGAGCGGGCACCCGGCTCACCCGATCCCCAGCCCGGCCAGGCGCGTATGGGCGCGCACAGCGACTACGGAGTGCTGACGATCCTTCTCGCCGACGACGTTCCCGGGCTGCAGGTCTTCCACGCGGGGCGGTGGCACGACGTCGCCGTCCCGCGCGGATCGTTCGTGTGCAACCTGGGCGACATGCTCGAGCGCTGGACGAACAACCGTTGGACCTCGACCCTGCACCGGGTAGTGCCGCCGCGGCGCGACCAGGCGGGTCGGGTGCGCCGCCGCGCGCTCGCCCGCTTCCTCGACTGTCCGCCCGACCTCGTCGTCGAATGCATACCCACGTGCGCCGGCCCGGAGAATCCGGCGCGATACGAGCCGG
>JALYLU010000402.1 GCA_030774075.1 Actinomycetota bacterium
TCGCCTCCGTGCTACATCCCGAGGCAGTCCCCGCAGCCTTCCCACCTCGCGCGGCGCGACTCCGATAACAGCACTACACGTGACGAGGTCTCGCTCGGCGCGGCCGCCCGCAGCGGCCGACACCGGTCGTCGGGTTGGCACCGGGCTGGTCTGGTCGATTGACACGCGCTCAACCTGCGGGAAGGGTTTACATCGTCGACGCGGAGGTGTCTGCTGTGCCAGAGAGCGCGTACAAGGTCATCGAGTTGGTCGGGACCAGCACCGAGTCCTGGGATAAGGCGGCGGCCGCCGCGGTCGAGAAGGCCGCGACGAGCCTTCGAGACTTGCGGATCGCTGAAGTCGCCGAGCTTGACCTGCAGATTGAAAACGGCGTTGTCAAGGCATATCGGGCCAAGGTAAAGGTGTCGTTCAAGTACGAAGACTAACGGTCTGCGTGCCGAGTCGAGGGCTGGCGCGGTATCCGACTCGGTCGGGGCGGATGTCGTCTGTCGTGTGTAGCCCGACGGTACGAACGCGTGAACCGGCGCTCAATCGCTGTGAGCCGCGACTCTCACCCTGCCTCTTGGACGACGCTGGGCTCGGCGCTGCCTGCGGAGCTCTTCTTCGTGTGCGTGGCGGCGGCCTCCGACGCACGCCTGCTCGAGGTGTGCAACCTGGAAACGGGCAACGTCGTAGTAGTCGTCGTCGAACTGCTCGACGATCTCGAAGGTCCAGCGGCGCTCGAGCACATCGCGGCCGACGAGGCTCCGCCACAGCGGCGCGGTTTCGTCTCGGTGCTCGGCCTCGGCAAGACGGACCGCGCTGTCCTCGAAGGGCACGTCGGCGCGCCCGATCAGTTGATGAAAGGCGTAGAGGTGACCGCGTGCCTGCTCGACGTACTCGAGGGCCTCGGTGGCCTTCCCGACGGTATCCACGGTTGTTTGATCGCTGCTGGAAACATCGTCGTGCATCATTCGCCGAGCCCTCTTCGAGTTCCGGGCGTACCCGAACATGGCATCGAGAGCTCGAGCGCACCTTGACACGTTTGCTCGTCCCGCCGATGTTGACATGTGAGATGTCGTGGCGCCCTGAGGAGGCGACGATGGCCGAGTACGTCGAAGTCGCGAGGGTCGAAGACGTTGCACCCGGTACGGCGATGGTCGCCCGCGTCGGCGGCGTCGAGGTTGCGCTCGTGAATGTGAACGGCACCTTTTTCGCGATCGACAACGAGTGCACGCACCGTGGTGGGATCCTGGGCGAGGGGGAGATCAACACCGACTGGAGCGAGTTTGCGATCGAGTGCCCACTCCACGGAAGCGTGTTCGACGTCCGCAACGGCGAGGTGCTCAACCCTCCGGCGCAGACGCCAGTGCGAACCTATCCCGTGGAGGTAGAAGCGGGGATGGTCAAGGTCGCGACGGGCTGAGCTCGACGTGACGCGTCGGAGTTAGGCTCTCAATCGTGGTAACCACGACTGAGCGGTTGCGCGCCGCTCGGGTCAAGATCGACGAAGCCCTCGAGTTCGTGCGCGGCGATCCTGGGGCTCCACCGGTGTTGATGGCAGTCGTGAACGAGTTCGCCAACAAGGCGTCCAAGGCGGCGGCCGCCGTCGACGAGCGCGAGGCCGTGATCGAGCTCGAACAGGCGGGCGACAGCGCCAAGGCCGCGGTCGAGGCCGACCCCGCCGTCTTCGACGCGGCGCGCGAGGCGGTGCTCGACGCGCACCTGGCCATCTGCATCGCCAAGGCCAAGCTGTAGCGCCCGAATCTCTTCCAGGAGGTCGACCGACGGAGACGTCACCGCGTCTCATCTAGTCGGCGAAGACATCGCGGCTGTGCTGGATGAAGAACGTATGGTCGTGGCCCTTGTTGGTGTCTTCGGAGTTGTACGACTTCCTCGACGTTGCGTCGGGGACGTGCTCTTCGGAATAGATCGCTCCAACGGGACACACGTCGGGCTGGTAGCACGCGGTGCACGATGTGCACTCTTCGGTATTCACGTACAGGATGCTGTCGCCGAACACGGCGACCGCCTCCGGATTCGGCCGATGGCTGTTCTCGGTCACTCCACTGCCGGCCTCGACCTCGGAGAACAACACGTTGTTGCTTGGGATCGAACACGTAGATGCACTGCACGAGGACAGACATCGACACACGCCCGATCCTTCACATCGATACAAGCTTCGGTGATGATCGCAATACCAGACACGAGTGCTTGTCCTTAGCTGCCGATCGATCGGAGTCCTTGGGTGAAGCGACCGGCGTGGTTGCGTTCGGCACGGGCGAGCGTCTCGAGCCACTCGGCGATCTCCTCGAAGCCCTCCTCGCGGGCGGTCTTGGCGAAGCCGGGGTACATCTCGGTGTACTCGTAGGTCTCGCCCTCGATCGCGGACCTGAGGTTGTCGGCGGTGGCGCCGACGGCGACGCCGGTCACCGGGTCGCCGACCTCGACGAGAAAATCGAAGTGGCCGAACGCGTGGCCCGTCTCGCCTTGCGAGACCGAGCGGAACAGCGCGGCGATGTCTGCCTGACCTTCGATGTCGGCCTTACGGGCGAAGTAGAGGTAGCGGCGGTTGGCTTGGCTTTCGCCGCGAAATGCCTCTTTGAGGTTCTGGTGGGTTTGGGTGCCGTGCAGATCGGGCATTGCGTGGACCTTCCTATCGTCGGGTGGGCGCGTCGGCGAGCCGGCGGAGCTGCGAGTCGAGGTGATGTTTGGCTGCGAGTTCAGAGCCAGGCGCCACGTTGATGAGATAGTGCATGAGCAAATCGGGAACGGCGACTCGGTCGAGCAGCGTTTGTTGGTTGTCGCGCCGCACCCGGTAGGCCAGCTGGCTGCGGCGCGACCAGCACCGGACGGAAAAGAAGTCCTTCGCATGCGTCGCCCACTCGACGAGCGCGGAGGCCGCGATCCGGTGTGTGAGCTGCGCGGTCGACGTGCCGAACTCCCACCGGTACGAACGAGCGTTGCCGTCGGGCAGCACCACGTCGAGGTCGTAGCGGACGCCGAGCGCGGCGTAGGCCGAGACGACCGGGTCGGTCGCGGCCGGCGGGCTTGTGGCGAACCGGCGGAGCGGCTCGACGACCAGCTCCTCGGTGTGGCGCACGAGCTCGCCGACGGGAGAACCGCACGGGTTGGGGTCGACCAGTTCGGGGATCGGTGCGGTCGGGTCGAAGCCGATGAGGTCGGTGTCGTCGCAGTTGGTGACCGCCACGTCGGAGGCTGCCCGCGACCAGCGCACGTCGCCGTCGTCGATGTCGAGGACGTCGCCCGGGTTCATGACGCACGTCGACAGGGCAGGCTCGAGTTGGTGAAGGTCACGCACGAACCGCGCCGGTGAGACCGGGAACAGGAATCGGTTCAGCCACCCGAGCTCGCCGACGAACCGGAACCCCGCCGAGGCCGGCACTGCGAACCGGGGATGGATGTGCAGCACGTTCTGCAGGTTCTGTCGGTGGGTGTCGAAGGGGAAGTCGGTCGAGCGGTCCTCGAAGAAGTCGAAGTTCTGGCTCGCGTACATCGCGAGCAGCGCATCCACCCGACCGAAACGGTCGAGCACGGCGTCGATCGTTTGCGGCGACAGGAACGAGTCGACTTGATTCCACAAGATGCCGCTGCGGTCGCGAAAGACCATCCCGAACTCGGGGATCGAGCGGATCTCCGAACGGGTCGGGTACAGCTCGAAGCCGTCACCCAGGATCTCGCCCATCGGATGCACGGGATGGATCCGCTCGAAGCCCAGCTCACGGAGCCCATGCACGATCAGCGGGTCGGCCGGACAGATCGCATCGCAATCGCGCGGCAGCTCGTTCAGGGACCGCACATCGAAGTGGTCCGGATGACGATGCGAGACCACGAGCAAATCGACCTGGGGAAGCGCCTCGAGATGCACCGTGCGGGACGGACACGACACGACCGTGCCGTCTTCGAACGGATCGAAGAACACCGGGTCCATCAGACACGTCGCGGCCCCCATCTCCACCAAGACCGACGCATGACCGAGCAGCGTCACCCGCATACGTTGCATTGTCCGCCCGACCGCGGCATCCGTCGAGTACCCGGCCTTTCAGAATCGACCGCGGTGGAGCTGTTCGCTGAGGCGTTCCATGAGCTGGCCGAAGTGGGAGAGCTCGGTCGGTGCGCCGGGGTGGCCGCCGGGGGTGTTGGTGTAGTCGGGGACACCAACAGCCGTAACGAGCATGCATGCGGCGCGCGTCGCGAAGAATTGCGTGACCGCCTCGTCGTAGAACGTGAGACCGGTCGCGCCGTAGCCCAGCGTGAACGCGGCGAGTGCGAGCCGGCCGGCCGCGATGCCCGCTTCGAGCTGCGCGGCTCGGTAACCGCGCGAGCCAAGCGCACCGAACACGTCGTCGAGGTCGGCCGCGTGGAACACCGTGTAGGCCGAGTCGCCGCCGAGCGGCTGGTCGAAACAGAGGTGCGCAGCCATCTCGCGCTGCTCGCCGACGCGGCCCTGTTGGAGCCGGTCGCCCCGCCAACGGTACGCACCCGGCGCGACATCCTCCACGTCGTGCACCGACACGAAGTGCTCGAGCAGGGTTGCGCCTTCGCGGGCGAAGTCGCCGCGCACAGCGCGCGCCGCGGCGCTGAGCCCCCAGGTGAGCAACTCGCGGCGGACAGTCTCCGGCGTATGAGCCGCGTCGAGCCGCCCACGGCTGGTTGCAGATTGGCGCGGTTAGCCTGCAACTACAACTAGCCGAGGCTCTTGCACTCGTCACACTTGGGATGACCGCCCATTCCCCGCACCTTGTGTTTCGGGAGGATGCGCTGCCCATCAGAGCAGTTGTCGTGATCGTGGTAGACGTCGCGGTGGCGAGGCTCGCCGCTTTCCGGTGTGATCGTGTAGTACGGCGCTACCTTGACCACGCGGTATCTCTGTTCGTCGATTGATCGCAGCGTAACTCTCGGGCCAGTCGAGCAGTTCCGCGAGTTGGGTGAACGACCGCGTTCTCGGCCCGCCATACCC
>JALYLU010000403.1 GCA_030774075.1 Actinomycetota bacterium
TCGCCAAGGCGGTGGCGCGCGCGTCGGGTCTGAAGGTGAAGGTCTTCGCAGGCGAGCAACTCGTGCGCGAGCGGATGGGCGGCGTGCTCGGCGTCGGGAACGGCTCGGAGCGGCCGCCGCGCTTCGTCCGGCTCGAATACGCGCCGACGCGCCCGCGCGGCACGCTCGCGCTCGTCGGAAAAGGCGTCGTGTTCGACTCCGGCGGGTTGTCGCTCAAGACCGCGGGCGGCATGGAGACGATGAAGACCGACATGTCGGGCGCAGCCGCGGTGATCGCGGCGATGTCGACGCTGCGCGAGCTCGGCGTGAAGGCGCGGGTGATCGGATATGTACCTCTCGTCGAGAACATGCCGAGCGGTGCCGCGATGCGTCCCGGCGACGTGCTGACGATGCGCAACGGGAAGACGGTCGAGGTGCTCAACACCGACGCCGAAGGTCGGCTCATCCTCGCCGACGCGCTGTCGCTCGCGAGTGAGGAGGGCGCCGACGCGATCATCGATCTCGCGACGCTGACGGGCGCGGTGACGGTGGCGCTCGGCGAAAAGGTCGCCGGTCTCATGGGCAGCCACGACGGGTGGATCGCGCAGGTGCGCGAGGCGGCCGAACGGGCCGGCGAGCGATTGTGGCACCTGCCGCTGCCCGACGACTACCGCCGCAATCTCGACTCCGAGATCGCCGACCTGCGCAACGTCTCCTCGGGCGGTGGCGGGGGCACGCTGACCGCGGGACTCTTCTTGAAGGAGTTCACCGGGGCTGCGCCGTGGGCACACCTCGACATCGCCGGGACCGCTCGGTCGTCGTTGGACGACGCGGAGACGACCAAGGGCGGAACGGGTTACGGCGTGCGCACCCTGGTGGAGCTCGCGTCGACCTTCAGCAAACCGGCGCGATGAAGCGGGCGGTGGTGATCGTCGTGCTCGTGGCGTGCGCGCTCGCAGGCGCGGCATCGTGCGAGTCGACGCACAAGATCACACCGGCTCTGCCGCCCGTCGACCGGCGCGGACGAACACACGTCGACATCGATGCTGCGCAGAATCAATTCACACCGGCCACCGTCATCGTCGACGTCGAGACGAAGGTGACGTGGATCAACAAGGATTCGTCACCTTCACCAAGGCCGGCACGTTCTTCTACACGTGCACGATCCACACCTTGATGTCGGGCAAGGTCCTGGTCGCGGCCAAGTCCTAGCAACGACCTCGCGCGGCGCGTTCGATCAGTGAGTGGCGATCGTGCCGTCGGCGAGGACGGCGTGCGGCATGCAGAGGTCGTCGTACTCGGCGATCACGATGTGTGCGTTCTCACCGCACGCCGGGCAGCTCGGGTCGCGCCGCACCTTGAAGTTGCGGAAGGTCTCCTCGAGCGCGTCGTATGCGAGCAGCCGGCCGCGCAGGGGTTCGCCGAGGTCGAGGATGAGCTTGATCGCCTCGAGCGCCTGTATCGAGCCGACGATGCCGGGGAGCACGCCGAGCACGCCGGCCTCCGAGCACGACGGCGCGAGCTCCGGCGGCGGCGGCTCGGGGAGCAGACAGCGGTAGCACGGCCCGTTGTACGGGTCGAACACCGTCACCTGGCCTTCGAAGCGGAAGATCGACCCGTGCACGACGGGGATGCGCTTGAGCAGTGACGCGTCGTTGAGCAGGTATCGGGTGGGGAAGTTGTCGGTGCCGTCGACGATGACGTCGTAACCGTCGATGATGTCGAGGATGTTGTCGGCACCGAGGCGCACGTCGTAGGTGACGACGTCGACGTCGGGGTTCAAGGCCGTGAGCGTCTTCTTCGCGGAGTCGACCTTGCGGTCGCCGATGCGCTCGAGGTTGTGCAGGATCTGGCGTTGCAGATTCGACGCGTCGACCACGTCCATGTCGACGATGCCGATCGTTCCGACGCCGGCGGCCGCGAGGTAGAGCGCGGCAGGGGAGCCGAGACCACCGGCGCCGAGGAGGAGGATCTTCGCGCCGAGCAGCTTCTGCTGACCCTCTTCGCCGACCTCGGGCAGGAGGACGTGGCGGCCGTAGCGGTCGCGCTGTTCGGGGGTGAGGGTGGTCGGTGTGACCCAGGCGCGGCCCTCGTTCTTCCAGCGACCGAAGCCGCCGGCCATCGACACGACGTCGCTGTAACCGAGCTGCTGCAGCGTCTTGGCCGCGAACGCCGAACGCGAACCGCCCGCGCAGTACACGACGACGGGCGCGTCGTGATCGGGAATCTTGTTCTCGACCTGGCTCTCGAGGTGGCCGCGCGGGATGAACACCGCGCCCGGGATCATCCCCTGCTCGAATTCGTCGAGCTCGCGCACGTCGAGGAACGTCGCGTCGCCGACGCGGGGCTCGGCGTCGGCCGGCTGGATCTCCCGGATCTCGGACTTCGCCTGTTTCAGCAGCTCGCGAAAACTCGCCATCACAACTCCCCGAATGAACCCGCCCGAAGGACACTTCACGAACGGCGCTCTGACTCTTAAATCCTACCGCGGCGGTCGGATATTCCCAACGGTCACACCCGCGCGACCAGGGCCGGAAGTGCCTCGCCGAGCCGGTCGCGCACGACGACGTCGGCGAGCGGATCGAACGGCGTCTCCTCGGCATTGAGGATCACGAGACGAGCCCCGTTGCGCAGCGCGATCTCGGGCAGGCCCGCCGCGGGGTAAACGGCGAGCGAGGTGCCGATCGCGAGGAACACGTCGGCGCGCTCGGCGGCGACCTGCGAACGCTGCAGGTCGGCCGCGACGAGGTTCTCGCCGAAGCTGATCGTCGCCGACTTGAGGATGCCGCCGCAGTGCTTGCAGCGCGGGTCGTCCTCGCCGCCGCGGACGCGTTCGAGCGTCTCGCGCATCGGCCCGCGCCAGCCGCACGACATGCACTTGGCGTCGCGCACGTTGCCGTGGATCTCGATGACGATCTCGGGCGACTGTCCGGCCGCGTGGTGCAACCCGTCGACGTTCTGGGTCACCAGCGCGTGCAGCTTGTCCTTGTGTTCGAGGTCGACCAGCGCTTCATGCGCGGGATTGGGAGCGGCCGTCCACATCTCGCTGTTGACGCGGTTCTGCCACGCCTGGCGCCGGACGGCCGGATCCGACATATAGAACTGCAGGGTCGCGGTCTTCTCGGCCGCCGGGTTCTTCGTCCACACGCCTTGCGGCCCGCGGAAGTCGGGAATCCCCGACTCCGTGGAGATGCCGGCACCGGTCAGTACCGTGACGTGGCGCGCGTTGCGAATCCAGCCGGCGATCTTGTCGAGCTCGGCCCCGGGCATAGGGATTCGAGGATATTCGCAGCGGGGCGGGGCGCACCCCACGGCGGCACCCCGCCCCGGCGATGCGTTACCGGCGGGGGGCTGGGGCGGGTGCCGGTAACGACTCTTCGTTCATGGCGCCTCGTTCATGGCGCCGGGTTCACAGCTGTCGCCTGCTCGCGCGCCCAGCGCACGGCTTCGTGCGCGAGCGCGGGATGGAACCCGCCCGCGTGCAGGGCGCGCTCGACCGCGTCGATCGGCTCGTCCTGTGCGAGCAGGGTGAGCGCGAACCGGCGGGCCCGACGGCGGGCTACATCGACCGGTTTCGTCGCTTGTTCCTCGACCCACTCCGCGTGGCGCGCTTGCAAGCCGGTCGGCAGCCGGCGCACGTGGCGCCGGTGCACGGGCGGCAACGTGCGGCGAACCGCGACGGTGGTGTCACCGTCGGAGCAGGCGAGCTCGAACTGCTGCAGGCGGGCGAGGCTGCGGATGAGCGGCGACTGCTGGCCCTCGCGGGGTCCGAGCCCGAGGGCGGCCGAGGTGTCGGCCACCGGCAGATCCACGCCCTTGGGATCGCGGTCGAACCGGTCGGCCAGGTGGCGGAGGAGCAACAACGCGGTCGGCCCGAGCGTCGGGAGCCAAAACGTCTCCACGTACCAGCTGCGAGGATCGTGGCCGATCGCGTCGAGTACCGGATCGGGCCAGGGCATTACCCGGATCGAACCGGTCATCATGTCCCTCCGTGGAGCGCCAGAGATCACGTCAAGTTGTCTAGAGATGTATAACACGGCCCGCGGGAAGGACGCAATGGCTCGCCGCGATCTGCGGATGGTGCACGCCGGTTGGCTCGACCGTCGCCGAAATGCGCCTTGAGGTGCGCGTGGAGGCCGTCGGCGTGAGTACCTTCAGGGGATGAAACAGGAACGCGCCACGTACATCGTGTGCGACCAGTGCCAGAACTTGTTCAAGGCGGGCACGTTCAAGGACGGCACGACGCCGACTGCGTGTCCCACGTGTCGTGTCGGCGTCGACCCGGCCGGTCAGACGGTGACGATCGACACCGAGTCGCGCTTCTAGCGAATCGAGCCGGGCGACTTCTCGGCCCGGGTCGTGTCCGTGGTTCACTAGTCAACATGACGGAGCCCGACCTCGACCGATGGCGTGACCTCGCGGCCAAGGACCTGAAGGGCGCCGACCCGGACACGCTCGAGTGGGAGACACCCGAAGGCATCACGGTGAAGCCGCTCTACACGGCCGCCGACCTCGAAGGGCTCGAGTGCGTCGGCGGGTTGCCCGGCATCGAGCCATTCGTGCGCGGGCCCCGCGCGACCATGTACGCGAACCGGCCGTGGACGATCCGCCAGTACGCGGGCTTCTCCACCGCCGAGGAGTCGAACGCGTTCTACCGCCAGAACCTCGCGGCCGGGCAGATGGGTTTGTCGGTCGCGTTCGACCTTGCCACTCACCGCGGCTACGACAGCGATCATCCGCGCGTCGTCGGTGACGTCGGGAACGCAGGCGTCGCGATCGACTCCGTCGAGGACATGAAGATCCTCTTCGACGGCATCCCGCTCGACAAGATGTCGGTGTCGATGACGATGAACGGCGCGGTGCTGCCGGTGCTCGCCGGCTACGTCGTCGCGGGTGAGGAGCAAGGCGTTGCGCAGGACCAGCTCGACGGGACTATCCAGAACGACATCCTCAAGGAGTTCATGGTCCGCAACACATACA
>JALYLU010000404.1 GCA_030774075.1 Actinomycetota bacterium
GCGGAGGCCTGGCCGAAGCCGACTTTGACGCCGGCGGGGATCGTCACTCCGTCGATCGCGATGTCCTTGAGGCAATCGCGCATCAGCACGTGGATCGGTGGGTCGCGGCGAAGTGACTCCTCGACCACGGTTGGCACCAGGTCCCGCTCGGCCTGCAATCGCGCGAAGAGAGCAGCGGCGGTGCACACCGTCTCGAGCATGTTCGCGATCAAGTGCCGCGTTGTCTCGTTGCCGGACATGAGTAAGAAGGCGAGTTGTGTGCGCATCTCGAGATCGGCGAGATGCTCGCCATCCACGCTGGTGTTGATGAGCCGCGTGACAAAGTCGTCCGGTGGATCTGCCGAGGCTTTGCGTTCGGCGATCATCGCGTCGAGGTAGGCCGTGAAGTCGGGCGCGACGCCGGCCAGGCCGTCGCCGTCGGCTCCGTCCTCTCGGCGGTTCTAGGTCGCGTAGGCGGACTGCACGACGATGTCGGACCACTCGGCGAAGCGGGCGTGATCCGCCGGGTCGACGCCGAGGAGATGCGCGATCACTGTGGCGGGGATCGGGTGACGTAATCGGCCACTAGATCGCCGCCTCCACGCGTGACGAGCCGGTCGAGCAGTTCGCTGCACAACGCTCGGGCGAATGTCTCCGCTCGGGTGATGCGATGCTGCGCGATCGCCGAGTTGATGATCCGGCGGATCTTGCCGTGGCGCGGTTCGAGGATCTCGCTGATGAGTTGTTCCTCGGCCGGGACCACCACGCCCGCGGCCTGGAACGCCTCGATGTTCTTCGTGGCCGCGAGCACATCGTCGTGACTGGCGAGGAAGTAGGCGCCGGACGGAGTGCGTGCGACCGGGCACGCGTCGCGCAACTCAGCTAGGACGTCATAGGGCACGCCCCGGAAGCATCGAGCGGGTCAGCAACCATCGACTGCACGTTCGCACGGCCGCCAGTATCAAGCGAGGCGCTACGGTGCTGCCCCGATTCGCGCCACATCACGCACCAACGCCACACCACGTGCAGCCGCGACTACGAGCGCCACAGTGCCGGCGTTATTCGGGATGGTCCGGTCGACGGGCCGAGGAACCAGCGAGATCGGAAAACGTGAGGACCAGCGCGGAGGGGTTCGACGTTACCGGACATGAAAGCTTCACGTTGAAGAAGCCGGGCGCGACGGCTGGCGAGGGGGCGAGGGTGTAGGTGCGGCCCTTCCATGGATGAGGCCGGTCGAGTCGATGCCGTCCCGCCTGTCGGCGTTCAGGTTCGCGACCTTGGTGCCCGAGCTGACGGTGAATATTGTCGCCTCTCGGACATCGACAACGACATGCTCGACGCCGAATGGACGCGACCCTTGCGCGCTGCGGTTCTGATCATGCGCGTCCGCAGTCCCGAACTCGACCAGTGGATGTGTTGTAGTCCCGGGTCGCGTGTCCTCGATGCGCCCGGCAACATCGATCTGCGCTACGTGCTCGGGCACGGTGCGTCCGCGCCGCGTCTCGTCCTTGCGGGCGAGGCCGACGCCGACGCTCGCTATCGCCGTGCTTGACCGTCGCTTCAGTGGTTGTTAGCGTCCGCGGCGGCCTATTTGGTTGACGCGGGGTGCACACGCTCTCAGTCGGGTGGGGCCCTGTCGTTGCAGCGGGAGGGGGCGACAATGGAGGGATATCGACGCTTCGGGTATTTGCGCGCGCACGCGGGCCGAGGGGTTTTTTTGACAGTGGGTCTGATCGTGGGCGGCTTGCTTCCGGCGACGCATGTGCTCGCGGTAAATGCGTCCGGAAGCGCGGCTTCCCCAACGTTGCTTGCGTCGTATGGCGCACAGGTGGCGGGGGGTGCGGGTGCCGTTGCGAAAGTTGACGCGTCCCTTGCTTCCCAGGCGGTACCCGTTGCGGGCGGTATCCGTTCTGGCGAGCCGCGCCACGTCGGTGTGAGCCAGCAAGAGTGGGCGAGGTTGAAGTCGCAGGCGGTGCAAGGCGGAAGCTTCGTTCCGACTGCGACTCCGGTCGGTGCCTCGCCGTCGGGGGAGGCCTTGTCCGGCCCGCAAACTCCGAGCGCTTCGGTCTCGTTTCAGGGCATGAAGAACAGTACGACGATCTGCGCACCGAGTGGTTGCGAACCTTCGGACATGGGACTCGCGGCGAGCGGTTCGTGGGTTGTTCAGACGGTGAATACGTCGATTGCGGTGTACAACACGAGTGGCGCGCTGCAGGCAGGGTTTCCTAAGGATCTAAGGCCGTTTTTCGGTGTACCGAATCCTTCGCCTTCTGGGTGTGCACATGGAGCCGGTGCATTCTTGGCCGATCCGCGGGCATTTTTTGATCAGAATGACCAGCGGTTCTGGGTGATGGCCCAAGAGGACGAGGGGGTGACCGGCAGCGGCATCAATCCCGACTGCAACGCTCGGACCGGCCATTGGGTCGCGGTAAGCCAGACTAGCGATCCGCGCGGTGCGTGGTTTGTCGAGTTCTTCAACTATACGACGACATTTCCGGGCGGATGGGTCGATTATCCAGGATTCGGTTACGATTCGCAGGCCGTCTACTTGTCAGGGAACGTGTTTCCGCTGTCAGATCCGAACGTCCCATTGCGGAGCAACTTTGTCTTCGCCATCAACAAGAAGACGCTGGAGTCCGGCACATCGGTCGGTTTTAACGGCTTCACGGCGTTGAAGGTCGGGACGACGCTTGTGGACACGATCCAGCCAGTCAAGACGCTCGCGTCGACGACGGGACCGCAGGGCGAGTTCCTTGTCAACTCGTTCAACATCAACTTTGGTGGGACGCAATGTCAGAACGGGTGTAGCGGCCTGGTGGTTTGGGCGTTTAGTAACCCGCTGAAGCTACAGGGGAACGGTCAACATTTGACCGGCGTCGTGAAAGCATCAAACGGTTACTCGCTCGCACCGAGTGCGCCAAACCCGGGTGGCGGAACGGTCGAGACGCTCGACACTCGGATCACTGGTCAGCCGACGTTCCAGAACGATCGCATCTGGGCGAGTCTCGATACGAACGTCAACAACGGGACGCGGAACACGGCTGGCATCTATGCGTTCGAGATCCAACCGCGGCTGACGGACAGCACAATATCCGGGTGCTCGCTTTGCACGACCATTAATTCGAGCACCGCTCTTACCCAGCAGTTCAACTACGTGTTCGGCGGAAGCGGCGCCGCGTGGTTCGGCACATTCGCTCCTGACAACGACGGGAACCAGGTCCTCGTCTTTAACTTCTCCAGCAATAGCCTGAACCCGAGTTCTGCGTACGCGACGAGACGGATCACTCAACCCCCGAACGCGATGCATGACTTGGGCCGGTTCTTGTTCTCTTCGACGGTCACCTATACCGGTCAGCGCTGGGGCGACTATTCTGCCGCAGCTAGCGTTGGCAACAACGTGTGGATCGCCGCTGAGCACTCCTGCGTCAGCAGCGCGACGCGAAACTGGTGCACGGGAATCGGCAAGGTCGGCTATCTCGGAGTCGGAAGCAGCTGAGATCTCTTCCTTCGGGGACTCGCTTTGTCGGGGTCCCCGAAGGAAGATTCAGCTACAAGCCCCACGCCGTTGAAGTGAGAGCGCCGGGGGAGTGCAACCAACCTCGTCGTCGCCTGCCCTGAGGCCCCAGTGTCGCGCGTACGTACAACGAGGCGAATACGGCTCCGTACGGGGTCGAAGTCTCTGCCTGCCGAATGCATCGGCCCGAGGTCGACAACGTGTCAGCACCGGACCCGACGCGAGTTCGGGCCGGACGCCATTCACAGTAGGTGGAGTCGCGACGAACCTGCGTGTGAGGTGGGATCGGCATGCAGTACGACGGCCGGGTCCGAACTCGGCGAGCCGCGTCTCGCGGCGTTCCACGGGAAGCGCGTGCAGACACCCGTGCACCAACAGCGTGAAACCGAACCGGCGGCGCGGCACTCGCAACAAACACGGCCGAAGCGCCGCGCCCGAACGACGTGCCTGGCGCGCGAGGCGGACTGCATCTGCTGCTCGCGAGATCGCCGACCGGTCCCGTCGGCTTGGCCTTGTCCGGCATTCGTCCGTGACGGCCCCTGCTCGCAGGCGGGCCTGGGGTGACCAGAGCCCTAGTGTGCGCCGGGGGACACTGGCCGCCCCACCAGGTGAAATGCCAGACTGGAAGCATGGCTTTTCACCACGTCGCAATCGCCACGAGAGACCTCGACGCCACCCACCGTTTCTACAGCGAGGCCATGGGGTTCGAGCTGGTCCGCGTCGACGTCATCCCGTACATGGAGCACGGGTGGGCACGTCATCTCTTCTACGACACCGGCAACGGCGAGCTGCTCGCGATCTGGGACCTACACGACGCCGCGCTTGCGGACTTCGATCCCGCGATCTCGACCGGTCTGGGTCTGCCGAGCTTCGTGAACCACATCGCGTTCGATTCCGAGTTCGACGACCTCGACACCAAGCGCGACCGTTGGCTCGCACACGGGTTCGACGTCGTGCGCATCGACCACCCTTGGTGCACGTCGATCTACGCCAACGATCCCAACGGGATCATGGTCGAGTTCTGCGCGACGACCCGCGCCCTCACTGCAGATGATCGCAGCCAGGCCCAGGAGCTGCTCGCCTCGGCGCAGCCCCGCGTCGACCGCGATGCACCACCGATGCAATTCTTCGAGGCGCGTTCACACCACGAAGCCACCGTCTCGTAACGCGGCGAGTTCCGCGTCGGACCGGGAGTAGGGTCTCGCCCGTCGAGGAGGTTCGCAGTGGAGTTCGCCCCGAGTGCCCGCACCGAGGAGCTGAAAGCCAAGCTCGTCGAGTTCGACAACGAGATCGTCCGACCGGCCGAACCGATCTACCGCGCCCAGCGTGAGGAGTCGGGCAACCCGCATTTCCCCCCGCCGGTGATGGAGGAGCTGAAGGTCGAGGGGCGCAAGCTCGACCTCTGGAATCTCTTCCTGCCCGAACCCGAGCACGGGCCGGG
>JALYLU010000405.1 GCA_030774075.1 Actinomycetota bacterium
TGCAGGAGCTGTACGACGAGCCGATCAAGGAAGAGCTCATCCCACAGCGCATCCGCGAGATCAAGGCTGGTGGCGTCACGGCCTCCGCCTCGCTCACGCCGCAGCGGGTCGAGCAATACGCGAAGCATGTTCTCGATGCCGAGCTCGACGTCCTCGTCGTGCAAGGCACCGTCGTGTCGGCCGAGCACGTCTCCCGCGACCCCGCGCGCCAACCCCTCAACTTGAAGAAGTTCATTCGCGAGTTCGAGCTACCGGTCATCGTCGGCGGCTGCGCGTCGTACTCCACTGCGCTGCACCTCATGCGCACGGGCGCGGTCGGCGTCCTCGTCGGCGTAGGTCCCGGTCACGCGTGCACGACCCGCGGCGTGCTCGGCATCGGCGTGCCGCAGGCGACTGCGATCGCCGACGCGGCGGGTGCGCGTATCCGTCACCTCGACGAGACGGGCGTGTACGTGCACGTCATCGCCGACGGCGGTATGTCGACAGGTGGCGACATCGCCAAGGCGATCGCGTGCGGCGCCGACTCGGTAATGATCGGATCCCCGCTCGCGACCGCGTACGAGTCGCCCGGTCGGGGATACCACTGGGGCATGGCGACCTTCCATCCCACGCTGCCGCGTGGTGCGCGCGTCTTCGCGGGCCAGAAGGCAACGCTCGCCGAGATCCTCACCGGACCTGCGCACGAGAACGACGGATCGCTGAACCTGTTCGGTGGACTGCGCACCTCTATGGCCACGACCGGCTACGAGACCGTCAAGGAATTCCAGAAGGCGGAAGTGATGGTCGCGCCCGCGTTGAAGACCGAGGGCAAGGCATTGCAGCGCGCGCAGGGCATCGGGATGGCCTGATGGAGTTCGTCGAGGCGTGAACGACTCCCCCGACCTCGTCCTCGTCGTCGACTTCGGGGCGCAGTACGCGCAGCTGATCGCGCGGCGGGTACGCGAGGTGCACGTATACAGCGAGATCGTTCCGCGTTCGATGCCGGTCGCGGAGATGCTCGCCCGCAATCCGAAGGCGATCATCCTCTCGGGGGGCCCGGCGTCGGTCCACGTTCCCGGCGCGCCCGGTATCGATCCCGCGGTGTACGACGCGGGGGTTCCGCTCCTCGGCATCTGCTACGGCGCCCAGCTCGTCGCACGCGATCTCGGTGGGGAGGTAGCCCAGACCGGGAAGGGCGAGTACGGGCGCACCGAGCTGCACGTGGAGGGCTCTTCGCTGCTGTTCGCCGACCTCCCCGTCGACGAGATCGTGTGGATGAGCCACGGCGACTCGATCACCGCGGCGCCGCCCGGCTTCGCGGTCACCGCAAGCACCGACGCGGTCCCCGTCGCCGGGCTCGAAGACCGCGACCGCGGTCTCTACGCCGTGCAGTTCCATCCCGAGGTCGTGCACACGGAGCACGGCATGCAGATCCTCAAGGCGTTCCTGTTCGACGCGGCGGGTTGTCGGCCCACGTGGACCAATGTCTCGATCATCGAGCACGCTGTCGCGGAGATCCGGGCCCAGGTCGGTACCGAGCGCGTGATCTGCGGGTTGTCCGGTGGTGTCGACTCGGCGGTGGCGGCCGCGCTCGTGCACAAGGCGATCGGCGACCAACTCGCCTGCGTTTTCGTCGATACCGGACTGCTCCGACTCGGCGAGGCGGAACAGGTCGAACAGACGTTCCGCGACCAGTTCGAGGTCGACCTCGTGCACGTGAAAGCGCAGGACCGGTTCCTCGACGCGCTCGACGACGTCATCGATCCCGAACGCAAGCGTAAGGCGATCGGCGAGCTCTTCATCCGCGTGTTCGAAGAAGCCGCCCAGGATCTCGGAGACGCGCGCTATTTGGTGCAGGGGACCTTGTACCCCGACATCGTCGAGTCCGGTGGTGGCGACAACGCGAACATCAAGAGCCATCACAACGTCGGCGGTCTCCCCGACGACATGGAGTTCGAGCTCGTCGAGCCGCTGCGCGCGCTGTTCAAGGACGAGGTGCGCGCGATCGGCGAGGAGCTCGGTCTTCCGGAGGAGATCGTCTGGCGGCAGCCGTTCCCCGGTCCGGGTCTCGCGGTGCGCATCATCGGCACGATCACGCGCGAACGCGTCGAGATCCTGCAACAGGCCGACGCCGTCGTCGTCGAGGAGATCCGGCGGGCGGGTCTCTACCGCGAGATCTGGCAGAGCTTCGCCGTGCTGCCCACCGTCAAGACGGTCGGCGTGATGGGCGACGACCGCACGTACGCCTACCCGATCGTGTTGCGCGCGGTGACCTCCGAAGACGCGATGACGGCCGACTGGGCCCGCCTGCCGTACGAGGTGCTCGAGCGCATCTCCTCGCGGATCATCAACGAAGTTCCCGGTGTGAACCGTGTGGCGTACGACATCACGTCGAAGCCGCCCGGGACCATTGAATGGGAATGAACCCCTCCGGGGTTCGCTTTTCAGCCGTCGCCGGGTAGAAATGGGCAGAACCAAGGCATGACACGAGGGGAATCGCGATGGACGCGGCACTGAATCAGACGGCTCGGGCACTGGTTGCACCCGGCAAAGGCATCCTGGCCGCAGACGAGAGCAGCGGCACGATCAAGAAGCGCTTCGATTCGATCGGGTGCGAGTCGACCGAGGATCGCCGGCGCGCCTACCGCGAGATGCTGTTCACGTCGCCCGGCGCGGCCGACGCCGTGAGCGGTGTGATCCTGTTCGACGAGACGATCCGCCAGAACGCCTCCGACGGTCGCACGCTCGCGAAGATCCTCGAGTCGCAGGGGATCATCCCCGGCATCAAGGTCGACAAGGGCGCGGTGCCGCTCGCGAAGTCACCCGACGAGCTCGTGACCGACGGACTCGACGGGTTGCGCGCCCGCCTGATCGAGTACCGCGACCTCGGTGCGCGTTTCGCCAAGTGGCGCGCGGTCATCACGATCAGTGCGCACATCCCGTCGCGGCTCTGCCTCGACGTGAACGCGCACGCGCTCGCGCGTTACGCGGCGCTGTGCCAGGAAGAGGGCATCGTGCCGATCGTCGAGCCCGAGGTGCTGATGGACGGCGACCACTCCCTCGACCGTTGCTACCAGGTGACGTGCGACACGTTGCACCGCGTCTTCGCGGATCTCTACGACCAGCGCGTCGAGCTCGAGGGCATGCTCTTGAAGCCGAACATGGTCCTGCCGGGCAAGGGGCACGCGAGCTATCCCGTGTCGCCGGAGACCGTCGCCGATGCGACGATCTCGTGCTTGCGCATGGTGGTTCCCGCCGCGGTGCCCGGCATCGTGTTCCTCTCCGGCGGTCAAGGCGACGAGGAAGCCACCGCGAACCTGAACGCGATGAACGCCAAAGGCCCGCACCCCTGGCAGCTGTCGTTCTCGTACGGACGCGCGCTGCAGTCGGCGGCCCTGAAGGCGTGGAAGGGCGCCGACGCCAACCTGAGCGCCGGTCAGGCCGCCTACCGGCACCGTGCCCACATGAACAGCCTCGCTCGCTCGGGCGCCTACACATCCGACGCCGAGAAGGCCGCTTCGTAGGCGCGCGCCACTGACACGCGTGTAATTCGTCCCCGGTACCATGCATGGGTCATGGTCGATACGGAACCCGCCGTCCCGGCTCGGGGGCGGAGCCTGGATCTCTCGGGGCTGAATCCGGCCCAGTACGAGGCCGTGACGCTGCCGGCCGGCCCGGTCCTGGTGATTGCCGGCGCGGGCTCCGGGAAGACCCGGGTGCTGACGCACCGCCTCGCGTATCTCGTGGCCGAGCTCGGTGCGTCGCCGTTCGAGATCCTTGCGATCACCTTCACGAACAAGGCGGCGGGCGAGATGCGAGAACGGGTCGCCCAGCTCGTCGGTCCGGTCGGGCACCGGATGTGGGTGTCGACATTCCACGCCGCCTGCTCGCGCATCTTGCGACGGGAAGCGTCGTTGCTCGGTTACCGGTCGAGCTTCAGCATCTACGACCAGGCCGATGCCACACGACTCACCGATTGGGTCCGACGCGACCTCAATCTCGATCCCAAGCGGTTCCCCGCGCGCCAGCTCCACGCGCAGATCAGCTCGTTGAAGAACGAGCTGATCCTGCCTGCGGAATACGCCGCGCAGGCGGTCGGTCCGGCCGAGCGCCGTATCGCCGAGGTGTATACCGAGTACCAGCGCCGGCTCGCCGAGGCGTCGGCCGTCGATTTCGACGACCTGCTCGTGCTCACCGTTCGTCTGTTCCGCGAGCACCCCGAGGCGCTGTATCGCTACCAGCAGCGATTCCGGCACGTCCTCGTCGACGAGTTCCAGGACACGAACGCCGCGCAGTGGGAGCTCGTGCGCCTGCTCGCGCTGGAGCATCGCAGCATCATGGTTGTCGGCGACGATGCACAGAGCGTGTACCGGTTCCGCGGAGCCGACTTCCGGAACCTGCTGAAGTTCGAGGACGCGTTTCCCGACGCGACGATCGTCGTGCTCGACCAGAACTACCGATCGACCCAGCGGATCCTCGAAGCGGCCAACGCCGTGATCGCAAACAACGCGTCCACGCGCAAGAAGCACTTGTGGACCGACCGGGGCGTGGGCGAGCAGATCGTCCGCTATCAAGGCGACGACGAGCGCGACGAAGCGCAGTTCGTCGTGCGCGAGGTCCACCGGATCGTCGACGCCGCTGAGTACCGCTACGGCGACATCGCCGTCTTCTACCGCACGAACGCGCAGAGTCGCGTGCTCGAGGAGTCACTGGTTCGGTCGGGCGTGCCCTATCGGGTGTTCGGGGGCGTCAAGTTCTACGACCGGCGCGAGGTCAAGGATGCGTTGGCGTATCTGCGGGCGTTGGTGAACCCCGACGACGAGGTGTCGTGGAAGCGGATCGTCAACACGCCCAAGCGCGGCGTGGGCGACACGTCGGTCGCGCGCGTGTCGGCCTACGCGCAGGGTGCGGGTGTCACGTTCCGCGAAGCGCTCGGCGCGGCCGCCATGGCCG
>JALYLU010000406.1 GCA_030774075.1 Actinomycetota bacterium
CCCGTCGTCACGAGCGTTGTGTTCCTCGACGACCACGAGGCGGTCGTGCGCTTCCGTGTCGGGTCAACAACTCTCACTGGAGAGGCAATGGCCGAGAACGGCCGCTGGCGCGTGGCGGCACCAACGTTCTGCTCGTCGATCGTCGAGGTGTTCGCCGAACGCAACGAGATGTACGGCACGTGCGACACGACCCGCTTCCGATGATTACGGTGCCCACCAGAGCGACAACCTCCGGGCGCAGTGCAAATCCGATCGGAGCAGAATGAGTGTCATGCGGCTGGGCGTGATCGCTGATCCTCATCAGGCGCTCGAACGGCGTGAACCCGCGAGTTGGCACAACCCGTACCGGCTGGCCGACGCCCATGAACGCCTCGATGTTGCGCTCGCCGATCCGCTGTTGGACGGAGCCGATGTCATCGTCGTGCTCGGCGACCTCGCGCACTTCGGCGACAGAACCTCGGTTCGATACGTGGTCGAGAGCCTCGCAAAACGCGATCGTCCTGCGATCGCGTTGAGCGGCAACCACGACGTGTTGACGCGCGGGGTCCGGCTGGAGGACGAGGTCCGAGCGCTCGGAGCGACCCAACTGCTTTCACCCCTTGGCGTGGGAAGCCGAGGCGCCCGCGGTGAAGGTGTTCGAAGCCGCGGGCGCGGGACTGGCGGTCCACGAGGTGATTGGCGGGGCCGACCGTCGGTATCAACCGTTCGACGTGACGGGCTGCCGGATGGTCGCAGCCGATTCGGTCACGGATGTCGACGTGTGGCTGACACACTTTCCGATCCTGAGCCTCGAGACCCGGTGCCGCGACGCGCACCTCCTCTATGCCGCGCACCTCGACTACCTCGCGCCCCCGCCCCAGGTTCTTCCGGCGACGTCCGGTCCCGTCGTCGTGCTCAGCGGTCATCTTCATCTGCGCGGGACGACCACCGAGGCGAACGTGCTCCAGCTCGTCTTCGCGGCGCTGGTCGAACCGCCCTATGAAATGGCAAGCGTCGACATCGACGTCGGAGGCGGATCCGTTTTCTACCAATGCGCGTCGGTCCGAGAGCCCGATGCCGACCGGCTCCCGGTGCTCGACCCTCCGACCGGCCACTGGTACTTCGACCCCACCTCCGGTCGCTGGTCGCCCGGTTGACTCGCAGCACGAACAACGTCGCCCACTCATGCGTCTCGGTCAATATCCGAGTCGACGGGTGAGATCCGACGCTGCCTGACTCTGCGAGTGTGTGGTCGTGTCGATCTCGAAGTCGTACCGCGCGTGTCGGTGGACGACAGCGGTCTGAGCCCGCGCCAAGCCCGCGTATCGATCGGGCCGAAGGCGTTCCCGTTCCTCGGCTACCTCGGCTGAACACCGGACGCCGACCCACACCACGTCAAGGCCCGTGACCGCGATTATCCAGTCGTCCCAACTCGTCCTGTCGATGACAACCTCGTCCACAATGACGTTCAGGCCGGCACGAGCAGCCGCCGCTACCCCCGCCTGGTATGCCCGGAGTAACTGTCGACCAACGCTGCCGACACGAACTTCCAGTCCTTCCGGCGTCGTCTCGAAACGAACGCCCGCTGCTGCGGATGGCCCGCTCCGAGATCCGACGCTCCACCATTCGATGGGCAACTTCGCAAGGAAATCATCGATGCCGGTCGAGAGCCAGAAGTCTCCCGCCCTGGCGCGCCTTGCGCGAAACGCTGTCGCCATGGTGGTCTTCCCAGAACACGACGCGCCATTGAGGATCACCACTCTGGGACTTCCCGGCATTAGCGCATGTTGTCCGGTCAGGAGCGTCTCGGTCGCTACTCGATGGCGCGGGCGTCTGCTTCGCGCAGGCGGTGCGCCGTACCCGCGAGCATCTTGCGGGCGAAGCCGGGCACCTCGTCGAGCAGCGCCGAGAAATCCCGCTGGCCGACAACAACCAACTCCATGTCGGTGTCGGCCACGACCGTCGCGTTGCGGGGAGCGTCTTCGAGGAGTGCGAGTTCACCGAAGCCGCTACCGGGTCCGAGCGTCGCGATCTTGCGACCCTGTCGGCTCACGCCGGCCGTGCCGTCGAGGATGACGAAGAACTCGTTACCGTTATCGCCTTCGTTCACGATCGTTGTACCGGCCGCAACCCGCCGGTCCTCCGACAGGTGCGCCAGCTTCCGGAGGTCTTTGCGCGAACAGGCCGCGAAGAGGGTGACCTGCTGAAGGTGATCAACGAACGGGTCGTGGCGAGCCATGTCCGAAAACCTATCCCGGTCGATCCGCGTCGCTCAATGTTCTTGTCGGGCGCGAGGTCGTCCGCGCGTCACGATGTGCGCGTCGGTGCTGGGGAAGTAAATCGATTCGTGGGCGTCGACCCATCGCACGCGATAACAGACGCTGCCAGCGCGCTCGATGACTTCGAGGATCTTCCCCTCGCGCGGAAGTTGTCCGGTTTGGCGTGCGTCAACGACGATCGTATCTCCGGTGTGTGCGTACATCACAACCCTCCAGTCGACGTGACCGTACCCCGCAGATTCTGCACGCGCCGCTCCGCACGTGCCAGGGGTCGACGCGGCTGTGTCGGCGCTCATGGTGCTCAGCGCACAAGTGACGCCGCAGTCGTGGACGTGCGCGTCGTCGCGCGTCGCCGCGTCAGCGCTTCGCCATGGAGGGGAACAGGCGCGCTGGGTCTCGTGGAGCAGGTCGAGCTTGTCTTGCTCGGAGAGAAACTCGAAGGCGTCGCTTGCAGCACCGAGCGACGGTCTTGCAGCAGAAGCTGGCGACGAGCCCAATCGACGAACGCGCTCCGAGCGCTCGCGGCGAACGGCGTCGCAATGTTCCAGCCAGCTTCAGGGCGATCGCCGCGGTGCGTTGCGCACGCGTCAAGAACGGGCCGCGCGCGACACGCGGTCGCGTGACGACTCTCCGTTGGTGCATCGACGAGAGACGCGGTCGGCGCCGCGACCTCGCATGCGACCGGGCGCAGGTCGTAACAATCGGGTATACGTTCCGCGACGCTTGCCTCCGAGAGGAGTGCGGTGGGCGTTCGCCGTGCGAAGCTGCTCCACGCGTTCATGGCCGGAACTGTCATGTTCGGCGCGGCATGGATGTTGCGCGGGCGAACTCTCGCGGCTGCCGACGATACGCGCTCGACGGCGGCGCCCGCGCCACCGGCGGTGCGAGAGATCTATCTCCGTGATTGTGCGACCTGTCACGGTGCCGACGGCCGCGGCACGAACCTCGGACCCGACCTACATGGCGCTGGGAGCGCGCTCGTCGACTACTACCTGACGACGGGCCGGATGCCGCTCTCGTCACCCAACGCGCGAGTGCACGCGCAGGCGCCGAAGTATCCGCCGGAGACGATTCGAGCGCTCGACGAATACGTCGCCGCGCTCGCCGGAGGGGGGTTGCCGATACCGCAGGTGAACACGGCGTCCGGAAACCTCGCCCAAGGTGGCACTTTGTATCGCCTCAACTGCGCGGCCTGCCACGCGTGGTCGGGCGACGGTGGCGCGCTGCTCTACCGCGAGGCTCCGCCGATTCACTCCGCCGCCGACACCCAGGTCGCGGAAGCAGTGCGCGGCGGGCCGGGCAACATGCCCGCCTTCGGAGAGGCCGCCTTGACTCAACAGCAATTGGACTCGGTCGTGCGATACGTGCGGTATCTGGACCAACCGACGAATCGCGGCGGGAGCCCGTTGTGGTACATCGGCCCGCTGGTAGAAGGCGCGGTCGGGATCTTCCTGGGCCTCGGTGCACTGATCATGGCGATCCGAATGATCGGCACCCGGACATGAGCGACGCGCCGCTCCGGCGAGGCATGACCATCGAGCGCATCGCGTTCGGCTGCTTCATCGTCTCGACGCTCGCGGCGCTCGCTCTGGCCGGGGTGTACTGGGCCGGCGGCCAGCCTCAAGCCGAAGGTGCCTTGCTCGGAACCGCGTTGCTTGGATTCGGCGGGGGTCTCATCCTGTGGGCGAACGCGCTCATGCCCGCGGGTGCGTTCGAGCAGCACCGCGAACGGTTGAGGACGACGCCGGAAGAGGACGCGGCGCTCGAGGAGGCGTTCGACCGCGAGGGCGCGGTGAGCCGGAGACGACTCCTGATCGGGGGTATGAGCGCCGCGCTCGGCGCCTTCGCGGCCGCGTTCGCGTTTCCGATCAGGTCGCTCGGGCCGAGTCCGGGCAACTCGTTGGCGCGTACGCCGTGGCGCGCCGGCATGCGCGCAATCACGAGCGATGGGCGGCCGGTGCGCGCGGCAGACGTACCGCTCAACGGTCTCGTCACCGTCTTCCCCGATGGGTTTCCCGGTTCCGCCGACGGCCAGACGGTGTTGATGCGCGTGCATCCGGACGGGCTCCATCTCCCGAGGGGCCGCTCGGACTGGACGCCGGGAGGGCTCATCGCGTACTCGAAGGTGTGCACGCACGCGGGATGCCCGGTGGGGCTGTTCGAGGCTGAGCGCGCCCAGTTGCTCTGCCCGTGTCATCAATCTGCATTCGACGTGTTGACCGGCGCGAATCCGGTCTTCGGGCCCGCAGCGCGCGCGCTGCCTCAGCTGCCGCTGCTGATCGACGCGGACGGATACGTCGCCGCACAGTCGGACTATCTCGAGCCGATCGGTCCCTCGTACTGGAACCGGCCGTGACCAAGCGTGCGTTCCTGCGCGAAATACCGATCGCGCTCGTGATCGCCGCGCTTACTGCCGGCTGCAATTCCAAGAGCTCGATCGTGAACGACAAGGGCTCGGAGGCCGATCGCATCGCGAGCGTGTGGTGGCTCATGTTCGGCCTGGCGGTGTTCGTCTACGTCGTCGTAGCCGCATTCATCTTGTACGCGTCGACGCGAGGGCGCCGGAAGGGCCAGACAACGTCACGGTTACGGGACAACGCCTTCATCTGGATCGGCGGGGTCGTGGGTCCGGTCGTCATCCTCGCGGTGCTCGCCGTCGTG
>JALYLU010000407.1 GCA_030774075.1 Actinomycetota bacterium
GCGCTGCGCCTCCCATCCGGTCGGCTCCGCTGCCGCTCCCTCTCTATGGGTCGCTCGCGCTGCGCCTCCCATCTCTATTGGTCGCTCGCGCTGCGCCTCCCATCCGGTCGGCTCCGCTGCCGCTCCCTCTCTATGGGTCGCTCGCGCTGCGCCTCCCATCTCTATTGGTCGCTCGCGCTGCGCCTCCCATCCGGTCGGCTCCGCTGCCGCTCCCGGTCGGCTCAGTCTGCGTCTTCTCTTTGGAAGGCGACTTCGAACCCGGATTAGGTTCGTCGGCATGGGACGATTCGACGGACGAGTAGCAGTCGTGACCGGCGCCGGTTCGGGTCTCGGGCACGCGACGGCGCGGCAGCTGGCTAGCGAAGGCGCGCCGGTGGCGTGCTTCGACATCGCGATCGACTCGGCCGAGAAGACCGCGGCGGAGGTCGGTGAGCACGGAGGCGCCGGCCGCGCCTACCGGGTCGACGTGTCCGACCCCGACTCGGTCGCAGCCGCGATGGCCGGCGTCGCGAGGGATCTCGGGCGGCCGCAGGTGATCGTGAACAGCGCCGGGATCGGCCGCTTCGCGCACACGCACGAGCTGCCCTTCGCCGACTGGCAGCGCATCCTCGGCGTCAACCTCACCGGCACGTTCCTCGTCTGCCAGGCCGCGCTCCCGTACCTCATGGACGGCGGCGGTTCCATCGTCAACATCGCGTCGAATGCCGGCATCAAGTCCCAGCCCTACTCGATCGCGTATTGCGCGTCGAAAGCCGGTGTCGTGCATCTCACGCGCTGTCTCGCCGACGAGTACATCAAGCGGGGCGTACGGGCCAACTGCGTCGCTCCCGGCGGCATGGAGACGCCGTTGCAGCAGGCGTTCATGGAATTCCCCGAGGGCGTCGAATGGAAGGCGATGCGCAAGGTCATATCGCCGCTCGGCAATTCGCAGCCGGAGGAGATCGCAAACGTCGTCGCGTTCATCGCGTCCGACGAGTGTCGCTACATGACCGGCTCCATCGTCTCGATCGACGGCGGCATCACGGTATGACCCCAGGTGGTCCCGGCGCGATGATCGACGACGCGCGCAGCGTCTGGGAGCTCATCGAGCGGCGGTCGGCCGCGACTCCCGACCGCGTGATGCTGATCGACGGCGATCGCTCGACGACCTTCGCGCAATATCGGGTGCTGTGTGAGCGCGCGGCCGCGGGTTTGCACGAGCTCGGGGTCGGTGCCGGGACGAACGTGTCCTGGCAACTCCCGACGTGGACGGAGTCGGCCGTCCTGGTTGGCGCGCTGTGCCGGCTCGGCGCGATCCAGAACCCGATGCTCCCGATCTACCGCTACCGCGAGGTGTCCTTCATCGCGAAACAGACGAAGTGCAAGCTGTTGATCACGCCGTCGACCTGGAACACATTCGACTACGGGGCGCTGGCCGAACAGGTCGCGGGCGAGAACGACGACATGCACACCCTCGTGGCCGACCATCACAATCCCGAAGGCGACCCGGCCACCCTGCCTCCGCCACCCGAGGTGCACGCCGATCCCGCGCAGGATCCGGTGCGGTGGATCTTCTACACGTCGGGGACCACGGCTGATCCGAAAGGTGCGCAGCACACCGACCGGTCGGTGCTCGCGGGCGCGATCGGCTACGCGGAGAAGACGTACGTGGTCGCCGACGACATCGCGCTCGTCGCGTTCCCGTTCACCCATATCGGCGGCATCATCATCGGCGTGTACACCCCATTGCTCACCGGCTCGGCTGCCGTGTTGATGGAAGCCTGGACCGCGCCGGCCTCGACCGAGCTCATCGGCCGGCACAAGGTCACGCTGGCGAACGGGGCGTCCGCGATCCACGCCGCGCTCATCGAGGAGGCGCGCGCCAACCCGGCCGCGTACGAGACCGTGCGCGACTTCCCTGGGGGCGGCTCGACCAAGCCACCTCACCTCCACGACGAGTTGCGGAAGGTGGTGCCGAGCTCGATCGGCACGACGTCGGGATACGGCATGACCGAGGCGCCGATCGTCGCGCAGACCGACGTCGACGCGCCCGACACCTCGAAGGCGACCGCCGAGGGCACCCCGACGCGCGGCGTCACGATGAAGATCCTCGACAGCGGCGAGATCGTCGTGAAGGGCCCACAGGTGATGCGGGGCTACGTTGACAGCTCGCTCGACCGGGATGCGTTCACCGACGACGGGTTCCTGCGCACGGGCGACATGGGGCGCTTCGACGAGCACGGCGCGATCCTCATCACCGGCCGGGTCAAGGACATCATCATCCGCAAGGGCGAGAACGTCTCGGCCAAGGAGGTCGAGGACGTCCTCTACGGACACCCGAAGGTTGCGGACGTCGCGGTGCTCGGCATCCCCGACGAGGACCGAGGCGAGATGGTCGTCGCGTTCGTCGTCCCCAAAGACGCGGCCGACCCGCCGACGATCCCCGACGTGCGCGAGCACTGCCAGGGCGTGGGATTGATGGTGCAGAAGGTCCCCGAGCGCATCGAGGTCATCGACGTCATACCGCGGAACCCGAGCGGCAAAGTGCCGAAGCACGAGCTGCGGGCCCGGATCATCCCCCCGCGCGGTTGACCAGCGCGTCGAACAGACGCTGTTGGGCGCGGTCGTCGGCCGCGGTGTCCTCGGGGTGCCACTGCACGGCGAGCACGAACGCGCCGTCGAGCTCGAGGGCCTCGATGATGCCGTCGGCCGCGCGCCCGACGACGCGCAGGCCGTCGCCGAGCTGCGCGATCGCCTGATGGTGATGACACGACGCGGTGACCCGCGTCGTGTCCATGACCTCGGCGAGCAGCGAGTCGGCGTCGAGGGTCACCTCCTGCCGCCGGGCGCCGCCCGCCACTCCGGGTTCGCCGTGGCGCGGTACCCCGGGATCATCGGGAATGTGCTGGTGCAGCGTGCCGCCTCGGGCGACGTTCAAGACTTGAATACCGCGACAGATCGCCAGGGTTGGCACCGATCGCACGAGCGCGGCCTCGGCCACGGCGCACTCGAAGTCGTCGTCGGCGGAGTCGACGCCGTACACGCTCGGGTGTGCGGCCTCGCCGTAGCGCGAGGGATCGACGTCGGGGCCACCCGTGAGCACGAGGGCGTCGACGCGCGCGAGCAAGTCCTTCGGGTCGCGCGTGTCGTTCACGATCACCGGTTGGCCGCCGGCGCGCAGGACGGCGTCGACATAGGAATAGGGGAGCGCCGCCGCGCCCGAGTACGGCCACTTGTCGGTGCGACCAAGGCGACGCCCGGTGAGCGCGACGATCACCATTGGTCGAAGTTACGGCGCCGTTCCCAGTCGGTCACCGCGCGGTTGAAGTGCGCCCATTCCTGGCGTGCAGTGTTCAGCAGGTGGTCGTGGACGTCGGTGCCGAACGCGTCGGCTGCAATTTTCGAGCTCGCGAACGCGTCGATCGCTTCCACCAGGCTGTCGGGGACCCGGTCGAGGCCGGGTGCCGCGTACGCGTTGCCTTCGAAACGCGGGCCGGGGTCGATGCCGTGCTCGATCCCGTGCAGGCCGGCCGCGATCGTGGCCGCGTAGGCGAGGTACGGGTTCACGTCGCCCCCCGGAATGCGCGACTCGAGCCGGAACGACGCACCGTGGCCGACGATCCGAAACCCGCAGGTGCGGTTGTCGATGCTCCACGCCAGCGCCGTCGGAGCCCATGACTCCGGCTGATAGCGCTTGTAGGAGTTGACGGTCGGGGCGTACATCCACGCGAGCTCGTGCCCGCATGCGATCTGCCCTCCGAGCCAGCCTCGGAACGCCGCTGACAGATGATCGGGCGCGGTCGCATCCCACATCAGCGCGTCGCGACCGTCGGCCGACCACAGGCTCGAATGGACATGGCACGACGAGCCGACCTCGTCGGCCGAATACTTGGCCATGAACGTGATCGCGCGTCGGTGCTGGGCGGCGATCTCTTTGGCGCCGTTCTTGTAGATGACGTGGCGATCGGCCATCTCGACCGCGTTCGCGTAGACGAGGTTGATCTCGTGCTGTCCCTTACCGGCTTCACCCTTGGAGAACTCGACCGGAACCCCCGCACCGTCGATGCCGTTGCGGATGTCCCGGATGAGGTACTCGTCGCGGGTCGTCTGGAGGATGTGGTAGTCCTCGACGACGAGGGAGTGCGGCGTGAGGTTGGTGTAGTCCTTCGCGGCCGCCTCCTCGAGCGACTCGCGGAAAACGAAGAACTCCAGCTCGCTGGCGAAGTTGAGCGTGAACCCGGCGGCGGCCGCCCGGTCGACCTGGCGTTGCAGAATGCGACGGGGCGATACCTCCACCGGCGCGCCCGTCTCCTCGTCGAGCAGGTCGCACAGCACGAGCGCCGTCTTCTCGAGCCACGGGACCTTGCGGATCGTCGCGAGATCGGGCTGCGCGGCCATGTCGCCGTAACCCTGGTCCCAGCTCGCGAACGTGTATCCGGGGAGGACGTTCATCTCGCTGTCGACCGCGAGGAGGTAGTTGCACGCGTGCAGCGGCTCGGTGCCACCACCCATGTGCTCACTCCAGTACGAACCGGTGACCCGCTTGCCGACGAGACGGCCTTGCAGATCGGCGAACGCGACGAGGACCGTGTCGATCTCGCCGGTCGCGATTGTCTCTTCGAGCGACGCTCCGTCCAGCATCCCGCGAGCGGTCATGGAAGCAGCCTATTTACTCGGGCGTGACGTACGCGGCGGTGATGCCACCGTCGACGACGAGCGAGGCACCGGTCATGAACGAAGCGTCGTCCGAGGCCAGGAAGAGTGCCGCGCGCGCCAGCTCCTCGGCGCGCCCGAGCCGGCCCATCGGGATGTGCACCATGCGCCGCGCCCGTCGCTGCGGGTCGGACATGAGCTCCGCAAGGAGGGGGGTCTCCATCGGACCGGGACACAGCGAGTTGGCGCGAATTCCCGAGCGGCCGTACTCG
>JALYLU010000408.1 GCA_030774075.1 Actinomycetota bacterium
CTCCTCCAACTGGAAGTGCGCCTCGATCCCGGTGGCTGGGTCCCACTGCACGTACACGTTCGACAAGACGAGCGCGTCGAGGTGCTCGAAGGTTCGTTGACAGTTCGTGTGGCAGGCAAGGAGCAGGTCTTGGGGGTGGGAAGTAGCGCCGACGTGCCGCGACGCAGACTGCACACGGTGCGAAACGCGGGCGACCGAGACGTTCGGTTCCTCATGGAGGCCCGCCCGGCCCGACATCTGGAAGCGGCAATGCGAGCGATGTTCGGCGTCTTGGGCTTGCTCAGGCCGTTGGCGCGTCTGCGCCGCGGCCGCTAACGCGCAGGTATCACCTCGCTCCCTGTCACAACACCTTCCGGCTGGGTACCAGCGCAGTGCCGCGGTCGAGGAACGGTCCGGCGTATCGCGCCCATGATGAGCGGCCGGTACGACGGAAGCACACCAAGCGCCCACGCCGCGCCAATCGGCATTTCTGCGATCCCGAGCAGCGAGACGATGAGTCGCATGACCGGTAGCGCCGATTGCCCGCTTGGGACTGTTATGCGAGCGAACAAGACCATCGCCGACGAATACGCCACCGCGTCGGCGAAGATCAACGCGCAACCAGCACGGGCCGCGATCTACAACCAACTCCTCAACACCCTCGAACGCGACACCGGCTGAGAGCTCCTCGAACCGCCGATCACCGGAATATCCCGTTCGCCCGTTGACAGATCACCGGAATGACTGCCGATCGGTACTCGCTCTGCGGGCACCGGACCGGGCATGATGCGGGGCGAGCGATGAGGGACGCGAAGCCGGTGAGCGACTCCGAACCTGAGGATGAACGCGACGCGGCTGTCGACCTTTACTGGATCCCGTTGGGCGCAGGCGCGCACGTTGTGCGGATCAGCGGCAAGCTCTTTGAGGCGGCGTCAGCATTCGTTGATCGGCGTCCTCGCTTCGATCTCTACCATTCGGCGCTCGTGATCTCCGTGCCAGATGGTCGCTTCGTGATTGAGCAAGCGCCGGTTCTTGACCTGCACGGCGAAGGGCGCGGCGTTGTGGCCGAGGGTCCGGTCGGCATGCGGTGGCTGGGTCGCTTTCGAGTCTTCCGCTACGAGGTACGGCGCGGGCGAGACGGGCAGATTCCCGACATCGACCAGGCGATCGGAAGCCCGGTCAGGCTGACCGATGACGCCGAAGTCGCCGGACGAATTCTCGACCTATTGCCGTCCATACCGACCCCCGTGTGGGGCCGTGACGAGTTCGATACGGGCGAGATGTGGAACTCGAACTCAGTTGTCTCGTGGGTCATGGCGCGCAGCGGAGCCCACGTCGAGACGATCCAACCACCGGCCAACGGTCGAGCGCCTGGATGGAACGCGGGACTTGCGATCGCCGCGCGAGGTCTCAAGCACGACACGCCATAACTGCCAGTGAGTATGGACGCCCGCGTGATTCCCGCATCTGCGGGTCTCCACAATCCTCGGCGAACGATCTCGTAGTGCTCGCTGCGTTGTTCGCATGGGTTTCGGGTACGAATGGCGAGGCGATTTCGACAACACAGATGTGAACGCGTTGCACGCTGAGGGGTTCGACCACAAGGTCCTCGACGATGACTGGAAGACGCAGCTTCACGAGCACAGTCTCGGATGGGTGTGCGCTCGGGATGGCGACCGCCTCGGCGGGTTTGTCAACGTCGCATGGGATGGTTCGATCCACGCCTTCGTGCTCGACGCGCTGGTGACTGCGGACGCTCGACGCCAAGGCGTAGGAACCCAACTGATCGCCGTCGCCGAAGCCGAGTCACGTGCAGCTGGTTGCGAATGGTTGCACGTCGATTTCGACGAGAACCTGCAGTCGTTCTACTTCGACGCTTGCGGCTTCAGACCGACCAACGCGGGCCTCATCGCGCTCTAGCCGCGCACGCACATCTCCGATCCGCGCTGGCTCCGAGGATCGCGATCGGGCAATCTGAGTGCTGTTACATAGGTGCGATGGGAACGGCAACGCCATTCATGATGATCAGGCCTGCTTCCGTGGACGACACCGACGCCATCGCCGCGTACCACCACCGGTGTTGGGTGATCGCCTTCTCCTCACTGTTGGCGCCTGGCATGGTCGACCGGATGGATCCACGCGGGAAGATCGACCGATGGCGCAACTGGCTTGCTCCGAAGTCGGGCTTCGTCACGGCGGTGGCTGATCTGTCGGGTACTCCCATCGGTCATACGACGGTCGCGGGCTACGAACTGGTGCACCTCTTCGTCGATCCGGACCATTGGGGCCAAGGAGTCGGACGAAAGTTGCTCGAAGTCGGGGAAGGGCTACTTCGCAGCGATGGGCACCGCGAGATCGAGTTGAACACGATGGTCGGCAACGAACGAGCACTCAGCCTCTATTGCTCAGCCGGTTGGGTCGTCACCAGTCGAGTGGTGCACACAGACCAAGATGGCGTCGTGTACGACGAGCACGTCCTCGTCAAGCGTCTCGACTGAACGTCCAGGACGCGACATAACTGCCTGATCTAGGTATGCCGTTGACCGACTGAAGCGGACGGCCGGCCGGCCGTTACCGCACACGCGTCGCTGCTTGTTTAGAGCTCAATTCCGACGTCTTGGCCTCGTTCGGCCGACCGGCCGCGCCCTGGCGGTTGCCATTCGGTGGCAAGGTTCTTGCCTTCCATTTGTTCGAACGCGTGTCGGATCGCCACGCGGACGAGATCGCTTCCATGGCCTACGCCACACAAACGCAACGCTCGCCGCCGCGAGCGGCGTCCCGCGGCGCGCCGTGATGCATCGTCTCGGCCAAGACGAAGCCATCGCCGAGTTCCTTCAGAGTGCGGTCTACGACCTGCGATCCAACCTCTCGCGTGCGCCGGCGCCGAAGGCCCCCACTCGAGGGCCTTGGGCGTGGTGTGGTGGGTCCTCGACAGCCGGCCCGCGTGCGCGTTCGTCCACGCCTACTTCACGTCGCGGATGGTCGCCTCGAACGCCTGATCCATGTCCCACAGGGGTTCGAACGTGACGTGAACCACGTGGCCGTATGTCTGGTTGTGGAACATCTGATAGCGACCAAACGCCTCCGGATCGTCCACTTCGATCAGCGCATACCCGCCCCATCCAGTGCCATACGACTGGTGATGCTTCACACCACTGTCGACGTTCCCCCAGTTTCCCGTCTGGGCGAACGCCTTGAAGCCTTCGCCCCACGCCTGGTCGAGTGCAGCCTTGGTGACGCCCTCGCCATAGACGAAACGCTGCAAATACATTTGACCCATCGGTCTTCCTCCTGAGTCCTAGGCGGGCAGCCCGAGCGCGTTGGCGTCGTTGATCGCGTAGAACTCGTTCTTGCTGATCGCTGCCGTGGCGCCGTCGACGATGTTGCGAACCATGTCGACGGAATCGGACGTGAACACGCACACTCCGCGCTTGCCGTCAGCACTCGGCACCGCGACTCGCAGTTCGGTTCCCTTGGGCAGGTCCAGCTGTCCGCCCCAGAACGCCTCCGGGTTGGAGATCTCGTGAATCGCTGCGACGTACATGGCTTCCCCTTTCGTGGTGCCTCGGCACGCGGCCGAGGCGTTGTGATGGAGAGAGGCTTCCCTCCACAGCTAGCGCCGGCGGCCGGCGGTCAATGCGATCGGCGCCGGCCACGTGCGATCGACCTCGCGGACGTCGACGAGGCCCGCTCCTTCGAGCAGTGCTCGAGTGTCGGAGCCGTTGAGCAACGTTCCGCCCGAACGGATCGTCCTGAGGTCTCCGAGGGCGCCCGCGACCGGGTCGTCCGGGCCGGCGTAACGGCCCACCACGATCTGCGCTCGGGGTCGCATCGCGGCGACGGCGTGCGCCACCGCGTCTTCGAGGATCGCCCGGGACAGGAAGATCACTGGCATCCACACCAGGTCGAAGCCGTCGTCGTCCTCGAAGGCGTCGATGGGCTCCGCCCGCAAGGTGATGCGCGAACCGAGCCGAGCCGCGGCGACGTTCTGGCGCGCCAGTTCGAGTGACAGCTCCCACGTGTCGATGCCGACAACCGTCGAGTCGGGGAACGTCCGACAGAACGCCACGGCGAGCGCGCCCACGCCCGTCCCGATGTCGAGGATGCGGGCGTCGTGACCGCCGATCCCGGCGCCCGCGATCAGCTGGGCGATGATCACCGAGCTGGCTCCTTGACCCTGGAGGATCTGGGGATCGGTGTAGTACCAACCCCCGGAGCGGACGGGATCGTCGATGAGGCCGATGGCCTGCCGGAGCATCGTGGTCGCGTGGCCGATCACGGTCGCGCGTTCCCGCGCCTCGAGGTCGGCGCACAGGTCCTTCGCTCCGATGAGGTCGATGACGCGGTCGAGCTGCGCGGTTACCTCAGGATCGCCCGGCTCGCCAGCCGCATCCAACTTGAGCCGTGCGACGAGTGCGGCCAGGGACTCCGCCTCGGTAACAAGCCGCATGGCCAGCGCCTGCATCTCGTTGAACGATGTCGTCCGCACCTCGGTTGTCGTCATGACCGCGACGGTAAGGAACCCGGTGCGTCCGCTTCATCGGGGCAGTGCCGCAATCTCCGCCGCGGGCATGGGTGGATCTACCCATGCCGCGGTGAGGCGATCCCGTGTTCGAAAGCGAACCGCGCCGCCGCCGTGCGGGTTGTGACGCCGAGTTTCGTGAAGACGTTCGATAGATGGCGCTCCACTGTCTTCTGACTGAGCAGGAGCGCGTCGGCGATCTCACGATTGGTACTGCCAGCGGCCACGAGGGCCAGCACGTCGCCCTCCCGCGCAGTGAGCCCGTTGGGGAGCGTGCCGCCGCGACGCTCGGCGCCGGCTTGCTTCGCGTCGAGCTCGGCACCCAGCTCCTCGAAGGCGGCCCGGGCGGAATCGAACTCGCGCTCCGACGACTCGATGTCGCCCAACTGGCGATAGG
>JALYLU010000409.1 GCA_030774075.1 Actinomycetota bacterium
GCTTCGATCCGGTCGGGCTGCGCGATTCCGTAGGGCACGAGGATCCACTCGACGTCGAGGTCGGCCGGCAGTTGGCGAAGGTGCAGTTCGAGCGCCTCGACGCTCGGTTCGGGGCCGATGCAGGGCGACCCCCACAAGAAGATCTTGAGCAGAATCGGAGAATCGAGCAATCCCGCGGCGGCGAGAGCGGCGATCGTGCGGGTCGATCCGAGGTCGAATGCGGCGAGGGTCGGCACCAGACCGACCGACCGGTACTGCCGTAACGCGTCGACGACGAAGGGGAGCGAGTTGCGGATGACGTCGAGACCCTGCGTCGGGACGATGGGCGCGATGCCCGATCTGCCGTCCCAGAGCACGAGGTTGACGGTCGCGACGTCGATCGGCGCAATCTCCAGCCCGTTTCGCTCGCGCAGCGCGAGACAATGCGCGAGTCGCTCGGTCACCACATCGGCAACGTCGGTCGGATACGACGGGTACGCCAGGATGCGACCATCGATCAGGTCGAGTGCAGCACCGTAGAGCTCGATGTCTGCAAGTTGCTGTTCGCCGAGTGCGTCCACGGCGTGCCAGTGCACGATCGCGGCGCCCGCGTCGGCGCACCGGAGTGCATCGGCCGCGCACGCCGACGGGCTCTGCGCGACGTTCGGCTGCACCGCCGGCGAGACCGATTCGTTGAGCCCGACCTCGACGATAACGGCGTCGTCGTTCATTCGATTCCTCGGGTGACGAATCTGTTCGACGACGTGCGTCGGTTCGACTACGTGCGCCAGGGTGCGGCCACCCCTACTGTTGTTGCGCAGCGATTGTACATAGACGGAGCGCGGCCAGATCATGAAGTTCGGGATGTTCTTCGAGCACCAGGTGCCGCGCCCGTGGGAGGAAGGCGACGAGGCTCGCGTTTTCGCCGAGGCACTCGAGCAGATCGAGCTCGCGGATCGCATCGGTATCGACTGTGCGTGGCTCGTCGAGCATCACTTCTTGGAGGAGTACTCACATTCGAGCGCGCCCGAGATCTTCCTGGGCGCGGCGTCGCAGCGCACGCAGCGCATCAGGCTCGGTCACGGCATCATGCACACGGTCCCGGCGATCAATCATCCGGCGCGCGTCGCGGAGCGGATCGCCACGCTCGACGTTCTCTCCGGCGGGCGAGTCGAGTTCGGCACTGGGGAAGGTTCCGCAGCTGCCGAGCTCGACGCGTTCGGAGTGGACCCCGGCGACAAGCGGGCAATGTGGGAAGAGGGAACGCGCGTCGCGCTGCGATGTCTGAGCGAGACTCCCTTCGCGGGACACGCCGGCGATTACCTGCGTCTCGCGCCCCGCAATGTCGTGCCCAAGCCGATCCAACGGCCGCATCCACCGGTGTGGGTCGCGTGCACCCGGCGCGCGACCATCCAGTTGGCCGCACGGCACGGCATCGGAGCATTGTCGTTCGCGTTCTCTGATCCCGAAGAAGCAAGCCTTTGGGTCGACGACTACTACGAGACACTTTCCACCGACGGGATCCCGATCGGCGACGCGGTCAACGCGAACCTTGCGTGCGTCACGGGGTTCTTCTGCCATGACGACGAAAGCGAAGCGGTGCGCCGCGGTGCGGAGGGCGGCAACTTCATCGGATACTCCCTCGGGCACTACTACGTCTTCGGCCGGCACAAACCCGGCGGTGGCAATCTCTGGGCCGAATATCAGCAACGTCGGACCGAGAAGGGCTTCGACCCCGAAGCAGTCGCGCTCGCGGCCGGCAACTCGCAGACACTCGGCGCCACGGTCGCACAGGAAGGCACGACCGGGTTGCGCGGAGCGATGGGCACACCCGCCCAAATCCGCGACTACCTGCGTCGTTACGAGAATTGCGGAGTCGATCAGGTGATCCTGTCGTGTTCGGCGGGCCGCAACCGACACGACCACATCATGGAATCACTCGAGCTCTTCGCGCGCGAGGTTCTCCCGGAGTTCATGGAACGCGACGAACGACAGCAGCGCGAGAAGGCCGACCGCCTCGCGCCGGTGATCGCAACCGTGATGGCACGCAAACCAGCCGCGGACCATCCACCCGTCGATCCTGACTACGAGATTCCTGCCTACCCCCGCCAAGACGCCGACCGCCAGGAAAGTGGAAAGTTCCAGCGCTGGCTCGACGACTACACCGCCAAGATCGCCGCCGGCGAAGACGTGAGCAAGCGACTCTCATAGGGGATCCGACATGAGTGCCAGCCTCGAACGATTCACGGCGCAGAGTCTTCCCGACTCGATCTACGAGGCGATCGAGCGCGACGGTGCAGCCATCGTCGAAGGCCTGCTCCCACTCGACGTAGTGGCGCGAGTCAACGCCGAGGTCGAAGCGGCCGTCACGGCCGCCGATCCGGACGAAGCGCTGTTCAACCCGATCATGCAGGCGTTTCACGGCCCGTTCACCAAGCAGGTCGCGGGTATGCCGGGCATCTCGCCGACCTTCGCGGTCGACATCATGTGCCATCCGCTGTTGCTCGCCCTGTGCGATCGCATCTTGGCGCCGTCCTGCGCGCGCTACCAGCTCAATCTCGGGCATCTCCTGCAACGCGGTCCCGGTTCAGACGAGCAGTGGCTGCACCGCGACGAGGCCGTTTGGAGCGATGTCCCGCGACCGGCGCCCGAGCTCCAGCTCGCGACCGTGATCGCGTTCGTCGACTTCACGCGCGACAACGGCGCCACCCGCGTCGTTCCCGGAAGCCACCGCTGGCCCGATCGGCAGTTGTCGCCGGCCGAGCAGATGACGCGAGCCGCGCCGACACCCGACCAGATCGCCTACGCGGAGATGCCGGCCGGCTCAGCTGTCGTTTATACGGGCGGAACGATTCACGCGGGCGGCGCGAACACCACCGAGACGCCGCGACGCGGTGCTCACCTCAGTTACTGTCTCGGCTGGTTGCGCACCGAAGAGAACAACTATCTCTCGACGCCACCCGCCGTCGCGGCCAAGCTGCCGCGCATCGCGCAAGAACTGCTCGGCTACGCACTGCACGACAGCATCCCTCGCGGCGGCGGTTACCTCGGCATGGTCCGCATGCAGGATCCTGTCGAGCTCCTCGCGCGCGGCGAGCTCTAGGCGGATCGGTGATAGACGTTGCATTCTGTCGCGCGGTCTTCGTGTGACTTCGTGCTGGTAGGAGAAGGTGAAGGAGTGGAACTCGCGGTTGTTGGTGCGGGAGTGGGCCGGACCGGTACCCATTCACTGAAGCTCGCCCTGGAGCAACTGTTGGATGCGCCGTGTCACCACATGGTCGAGATCTTTGCCGACCCGACCCAGGTCCCGGCTTGGATCGACGCGATCGAGGGCCGTCCCGTCGATTGGTTCGTGATGCTGGCCCGCTACCGCGCCATTGTCGACTGGCCGGGCGGTTCGTTCTGGCGCGAACTATCGGCGGCGTACCCGGACGCGGTGGTGTTGTTGTCCGTCCGTGATCCCGAGGGCTGGTATCGCAGCGCGTCGAACACGATCTTCTTGACGTTCGACAAGATGCCGCCCGAAATCGCACCGTGGATGGACGCCGTCCGCAGACTGCTGCACGACCGGTTCAGCGACCGTCTCGATGACCCGACTGCGATGATGGATGCGTTCGTGCGGCACAACGACGCCGTCCGCGCCGAGGTACCCGCCAACCGGCTCTTGGAGTGGGCGCCGGGAGACGGATGGGAGCCGATCTGCGAACGGCTCGGACTCCCCGTTCCCGCCGAGCCTTTCCCGGTCACCAACACCACCGACGAGTTCCGCGAAATGGTCGGAATGCCACCGCTCGCCTGAACGCGACGCTCCACGCCGGCACGCGTCCCCTCGGCGCAATGTGTGCCTGCCCGCGCCGTCGACGCGTCTCACGCGCGTCTGGTCCTGCATGCCTCGCAGTGGAGGCCGAGACCGGAGACTTACCGCCGTACCAGTGCTATGTGATCGGCGTGGTGCACAACCGCGACGTGCCGTCGATGCCGAGAGACGTGTCGTAGGTCAGGACGCCGTTGATCTTCCCATCACCGCGTCGAGCGCCGGGTACGGTGGACCCTCGCGTAGGGCGTTGAGGAGTTCTCGCGCAGCTCGTTGCCCGTTCGGGAGTTGGTCGCCTGGATCGCAGCGCCACGCTGCGACCATCGCAAGAACGAGGATCCGGCACTCGCGGAGCAGTTCTTGATCAGCGTCCGGATAGCGCTCGCTGACCTCTTGGGGCACATGGGCGAGGTCGAATTCGACTGGCCCACGACAACAGGTCTCGAGGTCTATGAACAGCGGCCCGTTCTTCGTGCGGAGCACGTTGCCTGGGTGCGGCTCGCCGTGCAGCAACTGCTCGGCGGCGCCGCGGTCGCCGATCGCTCGTCTTAGGCTTCGTAGCGTGTGGCTGAGAAGCTCCCGGTCCGCGTCCGCGAGTGCCGGAGTGCGGTCGCGGCTCGCAACGAGTTGTTGAGCCTCCGCGACTCGATCCGTGAAGTGCGGCGTCGTGACATCGAGCTTCCGCATGCCGGCATGCAGCCGCTCGAGCGCATTGGCGTAGTCGGCTGGTGAGACCTCTCGAGGTGACAGAGGTTCGTAGTAGGTCCACAGCGTGACCACGAAGCCGTCACGCTCGTAGACGCGCGGCTCCACTCGAGGCTCAAGAGCAGCCACAGGGCTCTCGGTTTCGGTGAGCCGTTGAGCAAGGTCGACTTCGAACTGCGCGACCTGGTGCGCTACAGGTGCGACTCGGGCAAGGACGTCACAGGGCAGCAGTCGCAGAGCGAGCTTGTTCGAGTCGTGAAGAACGATCGCGTCGTCGACTGTCAGGTCAAGCGCTGAGGCGGTCGACATGGCCGCAGCCACCGCACGCGGAACCTCTGATGCCTGCATCTTCGCCTTGCCCTCGCCGCTTTGCGCCAGGAGATCTCGAA
>JALYLU010000410.1:0-335 GCA_030774075.1 Actinomycetota bacterium
TACTGATCCTGCGCGAGGTGCGCGAGCGGCAGGATCGCCGACTTCGCCCGCGGGTAGCGCGCCAGGATCTGCCTCGACTTGGCAAGATTCGGCTCGTCGAAGAAGCTCACCGATCCACCTCCCCCAGGATCGGGTCGATGCTCGACACGATGGCGACCGCGTCGGCGACGAGGCTGTCGGAGCCCATCGGACCGATCGACTGCAGGTTGTAGAACGAGGGTCCCCGGATGTGCATGCGAACGGGCTTACCCGAGCCGTCGCTCACCATGTAGCAGCCGATCTCGCCTCGGGGCGACTCGACCGCGACGTAGGTCTCGCCCGCCGGGACCTTGAAC
>JALYLU010000410.1:345-4876 GCA_030774075.1 Actinomycetota bacterium
AACCCTTCGGTGAACAGCTTGAAGTGGTGGATGAGCGCTTCCATCGACTCGTCGATACGCGACCGCGGCGGGGGCGTGAGCTTCTTGTCCTGCACGCGGTAGTCGCCGGCCGGCATCTTCTGCACGCATTGCCGCACGATCTTCGCCGACTCGAGGATCTCGAAGAGGCGAATGCGATAACGGTCGTAGACATCGCCGTTGGTCGTGTAGATCGTGTCGAACTCCACCTCGTCGTACGCGAGATACGGCTGTGCCTTACGCAGGTCCCAGGCGAAGCCGGTCGACCGCAGGATCGGTCCGGTGATGCTGAGCTCCAGACACTGCTCGGTAGTGATGACACCGAGGCCCACGGTGCGCTCGAGCCAGATCGGGTTCTGCGTGAGCATCTCGTCGTAGTCGGCGACACCCTCGGCCACGAGGTCGCAGACGTCGAGCACGCGCTGCTCCCATCCGTCGGGGAGATCGGCGGCGACTCCACCCGGCCGGATGTAGTTGCAGTTCATCCGCAACCCGGTGATGTACTCGAACAGGCGCAGGACCTCTTCGCGCTCGCGCCACCCGTAGAGCAACATCGAGACTGCGCCCATGTCCATGCCGTTCGTCGCCTGGAACAGGAGATGCGACGACATGCGCGACAGCTCGCACATCATCATGCGGATCCACACTGCGCGCGGCGGTACTTCGACATCGAGCAGCCGCTCGACCGCCATCGAGTACACGAGCTCGTTGGCGAAGTTCGACGCGTAGTCCATGCGCGTCACGTTCGTCGTGCCCTGCACGTAGGTCAGCTCCTCGCCCGTCTTCTCCATGCCCGTGTGGAGATAGCCGATGACGGGCTTGATACGCAGGACGTCTTCGCCGTCGAGCTCCATCATGAGTCGCAACACGCCGTGCGTCGACGGGTGCTGCGGACCCATGTTGATGATCATGGTGTCGCCGAGATCGTCCTGCGGCCACATACCGCCGCCCGCGAGCACCACCTCGCGCGTTGTCGCGCGCAGTTCCTGCGCGCCCTCGTCGGTCTGGCGCTCGAGCCGTGCTTCCTCCTTGCTCCAGAAGTCGTCATGAGACGTCATCGCGGGCTCGGATCTCCCTTGAACGTCACGGGAACCAGCGCCGAAGCATCGTCCTTGCGCAGCGGGTGGCCGTGCCAGTCGTCGGGCATGAGGATGCGCGTCAGGTCGGGGTGACCCTCGAACGTGATGCCGAACAGGTCGTATGACTCGCGCTCGGGGAAGTTCGCGCCGGGATAGACGGGCGTGAGCGACGGGACCGTCGGATCGGCGGCGGGCACCTCGCAAACGATACGGATCCGGCGATTGCGCGCGTGCGACAAGAAGTTGACGACGACCTCGAACCGCTCGGGCACCACGCCGTCGACGCTCACGCGCGACCCGTCGAGGAGATGGTCGACGACCGCGGTGTCGACGAGCATCGTGAACTGCTCCTCGTCCCGCAGCATCAAGGCGACGTCCGCCATGACCGCCCGGTCGACGTAGACCACGGGCTGGCCGTGGCTCTCGACGAACACCGACCCCGCGAAGCGCGCGACGACCGCGGCCGCAACCTCGTCGGATACCGGCGCCGAAACCGGCTCGTCGCCGCTCACCGCGGGCTCGTGATCTTCTTCACGAGCCGTGTCGTCCGCCATTCCCGTCGCCTTGCTCGAGTGGTGGTCAGGAGGTCGTGAGCCCGGCGGGCTCGCGACCGAGATCGATCCCCGCGCCGCCGGTCGGCGACGCCTCCCGCCGTTGCAGCAGCTCACCCGTGCGGATCTGCTCGTGCAACGTCAGGATGCCGTGCATCAAGGTCTCGGGCCCGGGCGGGCAGCCCGGGACGTACACGTCGACCGGGACGATCTGGTCGACGCCCTGGACGATCGCGTAGTTGTTGAACATGCCGCCGCTGCTTGCGCACACGCCCATCGAGATGACCCACTTCGGCTCGACCATCTGGTCGTACACCTGCCGGAGCACCGGTGCCATCTTCTGCGAGACGCGCCCGGCGACGATCATCAGATCGGCTTGACGCGGGCTCGCGCGGAACACCTCCATACCGAACCGAGCGAGGTCGTAGTGCGCGGCGCCGGCCGCCATCATCTCGAGCGCGCAACATGCGAGACCGAAGGTCGCGGGGAACACGGAGTTGCGCCGGCCCCAGCGCACGACGTCTTCGAGTCGCGCGGTCGCGAAGTTGTGGGGGACCTGATCGAGACCCATCAGGCCGCCTCGACGCCGGGCCGCGCCTCGTCGGCCTCGTCGGCGTTCGGGTCGTACACCGCCGCGTCGGTGCGCAGCAACGGTCCGGGCAGACGTTCGAGCACGTCGCGCACCGGTCCCCACTCGAGCGCGCCGACCGACAGCAGGTACGCGAAGGGAACGAGCAGGACGAGCACGAACGCGGCCACTGCGAACAGGCCGAACGCGCCGAGGCCGCGGAACACGACCGCGAACGGATAGAGGAACACGATCTCCACGTCGAGCACGATGAAGCTCATCGCGACGAGATAGAACTTGACCGGAAAGCGCTCCGCGGGCTCCTGCTCGGGCACGATCCCGCACTCGTACGGAGCCTGCTTGGCCGAGTTCGGACGCTGTGGCGCGAGCAACTGCGACGCGATGAACGAGAGCATCACGAACGCGACGACGAGCGCGGCCATCACCAGGATCGGGAGGTAGTCGCTCATCGCGCCCGACGCTACCCGACCGCCCGGCCGGGGGAACGAAGCGTCTGCAGGCACTACCGTTGGCCCGCGATGAGCGAGCCGTTGCGTCCCGCGCCGCCGCCGGCGCCCGGGACCCCCTCGAAATACGTCGACTTCTTCTTGTACGCATCGGCCGCGGTCACGTACACGACGCTGTCGATCTACAACAAATGGTTGCTCGACTGGATCGTCGGACCGCTCTGGCTGGTCGCCTGGGTGTGGGGCCTGCCCGCGCTGGTCAAGCTGGTCCGCCGTCAGCCGGTTCGGCCCCGACGCGGCCCGTTCGAGGCTCCCGATTGAGCCGGCAGAGATGAGTTGGCCGAGATGAGTTGGCCGAGATGAGTTGGGCCGCCCACCAGTTCGAGATCTACGCGGTCGAGGCGCACCTCCCCAAGAAGATGGTCGGCAAGATCAGCTGGTTCGCGATCTTCTTCGGCGACTTCACCCCCGACTTCCTCGCGAAGTTCTGGGTCTACGGCTTCAACCTGAACGGTCACCACTACGGCGCGACGAAGCCCTACGAGTGGCACCGGGGCTGGCCGGGCATGGGCTTCGCCCACACGCTCTTCTTCGGCGCGATCGTGTGCCTCGGAATCTGGGCGTGGAAGCACAATCGGGCATGGACCATCGGGTTCCTGCTCGGGTACACCGCGCACGTCCTGACCGACGTCAACGACAGCATCGGCACCATGCTGCTGTTCCCGTTCTCGACGCTGAACTGGAGCCTCCACACCTGGGCGTACGCCGCGACGGTCAAGGGCGGGAAGTACCTCGACGCGGCCGCGTACTACAGCAGTCTCGGCTTCGCGATGGACCTGTTCTGGTTCCTGGTGGTTCTCGGCTCGTGGCGAGTGCTCACGCGGGAGTTCTGGCGCACGAGGGTCGTTCCCGCCGATCCGCACGTGTGGTCGTGGCTCGGGCAGTGGATCGACGAGCGGGGCCTGCTCGCGCTGTATCGCGGCGTCTTCTTCTACGGGGCCTGCCGGATGGTCGCGTGGGCGACCTGGGCGCATGTCGTCGCCCGGCCGGTCATCAACGGCGTGAAGCACAACGGATACCCGTTGGACCTCTCGTGGACCGGCCCCTGGTGGGTCCAGCACGTGACGTTGCCGCACGTCACGCCATGGATCGTGCTGCCGGTCACGCTGGTCCTGCTCGGCGCGGTCTACTTCGTCGCGAACACCCTCTGGGAACGTATGGAGAGCGGCAGCACCAAGGCGATCGCCTGGCGGAACGTCCGCCGGAACACCACCTGACGCGGGAAGGCGAGCACGGTGTCGACCGCCTCCACCACTTCGTCACCCAGGACTTCCCTCGGGTCGAGCTCGAGGTCGCGCAGGAAGTTGACCGTGCGCATACCGACGGCGAGCGGATGCGGCTCGGGCAACACGCCCATCGCGACGAGCGCGTCCTCACACGGAGCCTTGAACAAGAACGCCGCGAATCCAACGCTCGCAACCACGACGTCGGCCTTGCTCACACACTGCGCGCACATGCGGGGCAGGTTACCCGTCGGCGCGTAGCCGTTCACGTGCATCGGCGGGCCAGTCGGTGACGACCCCTGCGAGGCCGGCCGCCGAAACGTCGGCGAGACGAGCGCGCTGCGCATCGAGATGCTGGTACCAGCAGTAGACCGCGAGGCCCCGCTCGCCGGCGGCGGCGATGAACGCCGGGGTGACGACGTCTTCGTGGGCCGAGACCGCACGGGCCCCGATCGCCGCGGCGTCGGCGAGCAGCCGATCGTCGGCGGCGCGGTCGAACGTGTCGCGCAACAGCGCGACCTCGGCATCGGGCACGGCGCGCACGAACGACCGGACCACCGGCATG
>JALYLU010000411.1:0-3128 GCA_030774075.1 Actinomycetota bacterium
GCGTACCACATCGCGACCGCATCTTCTCCGGCCTGACCGACGACACGTCGGGGGTCAGTCATCGCGCCTGGCTCATCCTCGGTCAGAGGTCCTTGCCGGGAAGCTCCTCGATGTTCACGTCTCGGAACGTGACGACGTGGACGTCGGCGACGAACCGGGTCGGCCGGTACATGTCCCACACCCACGCGTCTCGTAGCTGCAGCTCGAAGTAGGTGCGGCCGTTGTCTTGCTTGGCGTCGAGCTTCACGTCGTTTGCGAGGTAGAAGCGGCGCTCGGTCTCGACGACGTACTGGAACATCGGCAACACATCGCGGTACTCGCGATACAGCTGCAGCTCGATCTCCGTCTCGTACCGTTCGAGGTCCTCGGCGCTCATCGGAGCCAGTGTACGACCGGCCCCGCGGCACCCTTGGCGGCCCGAACTGCCCTGGACAGAACGGGTCAGAACCGCTTTTCCTTCATACTGGTACCTGGCCCTGTGTCATAACTGCACGCACCCTCCCCTTCACGGCCGGACTCTAGACAGGTCTGTCCTTGTCCATGCGGACCGGCGATTCGGGCTGTCCGGGTGGACCGGCGGCACGCTCCGCAACCGGGCGGCAAGGCGGAAGATTGCCAGCCCGGACGGTCCGCCATCGTGGACGCAGATGGGCCGCGCCCGTCATCGAGCTGCCGACCGGCTCTCGCATAAGCGTCCCAGAGCGGGCGCTATACGGGTGCTCAGTGTCCCGAGGTGGCCGCGGACCCCGCGGTTGCAGCGCCAGCGGTTCGTCACTGCCATGCGTCGAGTGGGTTTTCGCGGTGCGGTGAGCGGGACCATTGCCTCTTCCGGACGAGCGAACGGCCTGCTATAACAGCCAGATCTGTTGATTGCGCGAATGAACTCGTGAACTCGGTGTCCGTGCGGGCGGGGGAAGGGGGCGCGACGTGACGATGCGCGACGCGCGGAGTCCGACGGCTCGGCGGAGACTGTTGGTATTGCTTGTGCTCTTGGTCGTCGTGGCGGCGGGCTGTGACTGGCCGATGTTCCGAGCTGGGCCGGCGGGCACGGGGTTCAATTCGACAGAGAACAAGATCGGCGTAGCCAATGTCGGATCGCTGGTCCGGAAGTGGGAGGGCGCGACGGATTTTGCCCTCTACGGCACCCGTACGTCGCCGGCGGTCGCGAACGGCGTCGTGTATGTCAGCTCCGACGACGGCCCGTTGTACGCGTTCAACGCGGCGGGAAAGACCGGCTGTTCGGGAACTCCGAAGACCTGCAGCCCGCTGTGGACCGCCCCGGCTGGTGTGAACTACTCGAACGGTGCGCCGGCCGTCGCGAACGGCGTCGTGTATGTCACGGCGACAGACGGCACGGTGACTGCGTTCGACGCCGCGGGAACGACGGGCTGTGCGGGAACGCCGAAGACCTGCAGCCCGCTGTGGACGGCCACCGTCGGTAGCCCCGTGTTTTCGTCGCCGATCGTCGCGAACGGCTTCGTGTATGTCAGCTCCGACGACGGCAAGTTGTACGTATTCGACGCGGCGGGAACGACGGGCTGTGCGGGAACGCCGAAGACCTGCAGCCCGGTGTGGACGGCCACGATCGGCGGTGGCATGCAGGGGTCGTCGCCGGCCATCGCGAACGGCGTCGCGTATGTCGGCTCGAAAGACGGCAAGGTCTATGCGTTCGACGCCGCGGGAACGACCGGCTGTGCGGGGACTCCAAAGAGCTGCACTCCGCTGTGGACGACGGTCGGCTCCGGCGGGAGCGCGTTTTCGTCGCCGGTCGTCGCGAACGGCTTCGTGTATGTCAGCTCCGACGACCGCAAGCTTTATGCGTTCGGCGCGGCGGGAACGACCGGCTGTTCGGGAACGCCGAAGACCTGCAGCCCGCTGTGGTGGACGGCCAATATCAACACCAACCGGAACTTTTCGCCGGCGGTGGCCAAGGGTGTCGTGTACGTCGGCGGCTTCGCCGGCCTGTTCGCGTTCGACGCGGCGGGAACGACGGGCTGTTCGGGAACGCCGAAGACCTGCAGCCCGCTGTGGACGGCGCTGCCCTATGAAAGGCCGTATCCCGATTACCCGTATTCATTGGCCGTCGCGAACGGCGTCGTGTACGTCGGCGGGCTTTTCGGCGGCTTGTTCGCGTTGGACGCGGCGGGAACGACCGGCTGTTCGGGAACGCCGAAGACCTGCAACCCGCTGTGGTTCAGCAACACGATCGGGTCCCCCGGAATGGTTAACCAGCTTTCGAGCCCGGCGGTCGCGAACGGCCTCGTGTACTACCACACCGGCCTCGGAGATGTGCTTGCGTTCGGGCTCCCCTAAGTCGAGATGGCCGGTGTCGGTCACTGGTGATTGATGAAATGCTGGTGGTGCTCGGCCGGGCGTGGTCGCCGTCGTTTCTTGAAGCCGTGAGCTCGTCCTAAGTCTGGTGCGGGGACTCGGGGGACTGCCGATTGTCGCTGTGAGCACGAACCCCAGATTCCATTGTTGCGTGTCCCTCCCCGGGCGAGCATTGGCGAGGGAGGTGAATGGTGAAACGGATCCGGGATCGGGTCGCGGGTTTGGATGTGCACCGCGACAGCGTGACTGCGTGCGTGCGGGTGGTTGAAGCGAGTGAGGTTTTCGAGGACAAGGAACGGTTCTCGACGACGGTGTCGGGGCTGGCGGGGTTGGGGTCGTGGCTGTTGGATCACGGCGTGTCGACGGTGGCGATGGAAGCGACCGGTGTGTATTGGAAGCCGGTCTATTACGCGTTGGAGGGCCTGTTCGAGGAGTTGTGGCTCTGCAACGCGATGCATGTCAGGAACGTGCCGGGCCGCAAGACTGACCTCTCGGACGCGGCATGGTTGGCGGATGTGGTCGCGCATGGGATGGTGCGCGCGAGTTTCGTGCCGCCGCCACCGATCCGGGAGTTGCGCGAACTCACCCGCTATCGCAAGACCCAAGTCGATGCGCGCGGCCAGGAGATCCAGCGCCTCGAGAAAGTGCTCCAAGACGCGTGCGTGAAGTTGACGTCGGTGGCGTCGAAGGTGTGGTCGAAGTCGTCGCGGGCGATGATCGAAGCGTTGATCGCCGGCGAACGAGATCCGGCGGTGCTGGCCGGGCTGGCCAACGGCCGCATGCGGGCCAAGTCCGAT
>JALYLU010000411.1:3138-4874 GCA_030774075.1 Actinomycetota bacterium
AAGTCCGATCAGCTCACCGAGGCGTTGGCGTCGAACTGGCGGCCGCATCACAGCGTCGTTGCCGCGCAGATCATCGCCCACATCGACTTCTGCGACGCGGCAATCGAACGGCTGACCGGCGAGATCGGCGAGCGGCTCGGCCCTTTCGATGAGCTGATCGAGCGGATGGTCGAAGTGCCGGGCGTGAACCGCATCACCGCCGAGATCGTCATCGCCGAGACCGGCGCCGACATGTTGAAGTTCCAAACGCCCGAACAGTTGTGTGCGTGGGCGGGCGTCGCGCCCGCCAACCACGAATCGGCGGGCAAGCATCGGCCCGCGGGCACCCGACCGGGAGGTCGATGGCTACGCCGGGCGCTGGTCGAGTCGGCGAAGTCAGCGGCGCGGACCAAAGAGACGTATCTGGCGGCGCAATACCGCCAGATCGCTCGGCGACGAGGACCGAACAAGGCGACAATCGCGGTCGCGCACAGCATCTTGACGATTCTGTGGCATCTCATGGCGACGGACGTGCGCTATGAGGATCTGGGCGGCGACTACTTCCAGCGCCGTCGTGACCCCGCACGCGAAACCAAACGGCTCATCCGCCAACTCGGCGAACTCGGCTACCGCGTCACCCTCGACCCCGTCGCCGCCTGACCGAAGCGCGCGTAGCGCCGAGACCGAGACCGAGACTTCATTTCACCCCAGAAACGACAATCCGTGAGCGAACCTTCGCAGTGGAATGGCACCACACATCAAGCACGTAAAAGCGCGGATCCGCAGCCGAACGATCAACCACGCGACGCCGTACGCGACTACGGCCTCTGGAGCGCGGCCACGCCAGATAGACGCGCTCATATCTGCCTTGGGCTCAGGGGGTCAACGCAACACTTGGCGTGATCGGGTTCGATGACGTTGGAGGTTGTGATGGTGGAGCCGGTCGGTCAGGCGGTCAAGGATCAGATCGCCGTGTTGTTCGCGCAGGGTGCGTCGCCGTTCGATATCCGGTTGGCGACGGGTGTGAATCGTCATGTCGTGTTCCGTCAGATGCGACGGTTGAGGCGACCGCCTTTGTCGGAACGGGTCCGGTCACCGTTGCGGTTCTCGCTGCCGGAGCGCGAGGAGACCTCGCGTGGCCTGGCGGGTGGCGGTTCGTTGCGGTCGATCGCGGCGGGGTTGGGTCGTGCACCGTCGAGTGTGAGCCGCGAGGTCGCTCGCAATGGTGGGCGTCGCAGATATCGGGCGTGTCAGACGGTGAGCACCCAGTCGCCAGCCTGGAACGCGAGCGAGTCGACGTCATTCCGGTCGCGCGGGCCGTATAGCGGAACGCTGTCGCGACCAGCCCGCTGGGACTATCGGCCTGGCGACACCCGAGGTGCAGCCATGACCGACGCGCAGCGCGCCGTATGGGCAACGCATCTGCACCCCCGACAGACGCCCGATGGGTTTGTGACCCTCGATCCCGAACTCCCGTTGTCGTGGACACGAGGAGATGTACCGGACGCGGAGTTACGAGCGGCGCGAACGCCATCAGCGTGGTCTTTCGCATGTCTTGTCGTTCGGATAACGCCGACAGAACTCATCGATAATCGCCGGGAACCGTTGCGGCCCCAGCTCAGGAACGGATCTAAGCCTCGATCCACCGATTCTTGGTCTGTGCGGGCGGCGGCGTCGCTTCGTGAAGTGGATCGCGCTGCTGGGGCCGTGACGAGGTCGTGTCGCGTGGCCCGCGGGTGTGGTGGTGGCCTGGGGAG
>JALYLU010000412.1 GCA_030774075.1 Actinomycetota bacterium
CGTACTCACTCGATCCCGGTATGTCGTCGCCGACGACGAATTCGCACGCCCGGTCGGCGCCCGATTCCCAGTCGAGCACGACGCGCGGCTCGCGCCGCGCCCGCCAGCGCGTGTACATGCTCTCGGCGCCGCCGACGAGCACGACGTCGCAGTCGCCGCGCTGCACCCGCGTCGCGAATTCGTCGATCAGGAGCTGCGGGCTGTTGCCGCCGACTGTCGATACCGCGGTCGTGCGGGGCGAGATACCGAGCTTGCGCGCGAGTAGTGCGCCGGGGTCGGGATACCTCCACGACCCGATCGCGGCCACCGCGACGACATCGGCGCGCGCCAGGACGGAGACGCGAGCGCCGGTGTCGGCGTCGGCGGCGCGCGCCGCGTCGGCCAACAACTCGATCGGGGGCTTGGCCCGGTCGGGCAATACGCGCTGGCTTGTCTGGCCGACGCCCACGATGACCGGAGCGCGGCGATCGACTTCCGCCACGACTACTGCTCCCCCTCGTCGCGGCGCGCCCAGGGCGCGCGTCCGTCGTCGACACCGGCGACCCTACCGGCCGGCGCTCCCGCGCGGGTTAGGAGTGGCGGCCGGCGGGATCGGTGCTCAAGACCGGCCACGCGGGTTCGCCGGGCGCGGCACTGTCGCGACAGATCGACCGGTACCGGCACGTGCGGCACACTTCGACCTCGGCGACGCCCCGCCATTCCTCTTGTGCCCACATGCGTTCGACCGCGGCGCGAAGCTCCTCTTCGACTGTGGTCAGCGACTCGTCGTCGAGCTCCCACGGCTCCGGATCGTCGTCGACCTCAGGCTGGAGGTACTCGTAACGCAAGCGAAGCCGGAGACCACGAGCTTGCGCGCGCGCCGCCAACACGTACGCCTGCACATGGGCCGAGTGGATGTCGGCGACGGCGTCGGTGAACTTCCGCCCGGTCTTGTAGTCGCGCGCATCGAGGTATCCGTCGTGGATCCATACCGCGTCGATGCGGGCGGTCGCCATGAACATCGGAGCAGGGAAGCGATGGAAGCGGGCGACGTCGACCTCGTGCGCCGAGCTCTCGACGGCTCGCGACGGGCAACGGTTCGCGTGGCGCGCCACCATCTCGCGGAACGCCGGCGTGTCGAAGCCATGCGCGACGAGTACGTCGGCAACGTGTGCACCGTCGTGACACTCGCCGTCGTCGTGGATCTTGCGCAGCATGTCGTGCATCTGAAGACCCTGGTCGGTCGACGGGGTCGGATCGCTCGCCGGCAGTCCGAGGAGCGCGGTGCAGTAGAACAGTCGCCCGCATCGGGAGAAGTCCTCGTAGTTGCTCGGAGTGAGCGAGACGATGTCGGAGAGCAGACGCTTCGTGGGCATCGCCGGCGTCAGCCCGGATGCTTCGAGCAGCCCGATATGAACGCGCAACCCTGGCAGTCGCGACCGGCTCGCGGCCGCGGATCGGATGCGAGCTCGAGGACGCGTTCGACTCGATCTCCGATCCATTCGCGTGCTTCGGCACGGTCGGCTTCCAGGTCGGGCGTGTGGTTCGCACGGCGTTGTTCGATCACGTCTACGACGACGATGTCGAGCTGTACCGGTGCCCACTCCTGCGTGCGCACGAGCGCGACGCGTGTTTCGACCGGATCGACGAGGCGCGCCGAACGCTGGGCCCCGAGCAGGATCTTGCGCAACTCCCGGCCGCCGTCGGCGAGCGCGGCCGCGAGCCCGAGGTTCGATGACAACTCCACGCCGAGGTCGGGGAGCGCGGTGCGGAAGTCGAGGCGGGCGATCTGCGCGGTGGCATCACCGAATGCATCGAGATAGCCGCGTGTCGCCGCGCGGTAGAGCGCTCGCTGCTCCGGTTCGAGCTCGTGGGGTTCGACGAACGCCTCGGCTCGAGGCGGTCCGAGCTCCGATTGCGCGAGGCGCGCGTCTTCTTCGATGCGGTTCGACACCGCGAACCGCATGTTGGCGGTCCGGTTCACGTTCCGCTTCCCGCTGTGCACCTCGCGCGCGAGCCGACGCCGGCACATGTCGTCGCCCCGGCGCAGGTGCGCGGGCGTGATCCGCGGCAGCTCCTCGTCGTCCACGCTGACGACGCTAGCTGCGCTGTGCGACAACTCCAGCGGACCGCTTCTTGTTGGTCGCTCGCGCTTCGCCTCCCATTCGGTCGGCTACGCTGCCGTGACCTCCGACGGCTCACAGAGGCGCCGTGGAGTGCTGGGTACACTCGCCGGGTGCGTATTGCGATCGGCGGTGACCACGCCGGCTACCCGCTGAAGCAGCACCTGCTCGGGGTGTTGAAGGAGTGGCGTCATGACGTCGACGATCTCGGGACGCACTCCGAGGACCCCGTCGACTACCCGATCTATTGCGCGGCGGTGGGCCGCGCCGTGACGCGCGGCGATGCCGAGGTCGGCATCGTCCTCGGCGGCAGCGGACAGGGGGAGCAGATCTCGGCCAACAAGGTCCGCGGCGTTCGCGCCGCACTCTGCAACGACCTGTACACCGCCCGCATGGCGCGCGCACACAACGACGCGAACGTGTTGTCGATCGGCGCCCGGATCGTCGCCGCGGAGCTCGCCGACGAGATCGCCCACATCTTTCTCTCGACGCCGTTCGACGGCGGGCGACACGTTCGCCGCATCGCGGAGATCGCCGCCATCGAGACCGAGGAGGCCGATCGGTGACGTCGCCCCTGGAGCGCACCGACCCGGAGATCGCCGACATCATCCGGCGCGAGCTCGAACGCCAGAACACGACGATCCAGCTCATTGCATCCGAGAACTTCACGTCGCGCGCGGTGCTCGAGGCCCAGGGTTCGGTGCTCACGAACAAGTACTCGGAGGGCTACCCCGCGAAGCGCTACTACGGCGGCAACCTCGTCGTCGACGAGGCCGAGAACCTCGCGCGCGACCGCGCGTGCGCGCTCTTCGGGGCGCAACACGCGAACGTGCAGCCGCACTCGGGCGCGAACGCGAACCAGGCCGCGTACATGGCCCTGCTCGAGCCCGGCGACAAGGTGATGGGTATGCGCCTCGACCAGGGCGGCCACCTCACGCACGGCTCTCCGGTCAACTTCAGCGGCCGGATGTACGACTTCGTCGCCTACGGCGTCGATGACGATACCGAGGTTCTCGATTACGACGCGATCCGCGATCTGGCCGTGCGCGAGCGCCCGCGCATGATCATCGCGGGTGCCACTGCCTACCCGCGGATCATCGACTTCGAGGCGTTCCGCGCCATCGCCGACGACGTGGGCGCGCTCCTCCTCGTCGACGCGGCTCATATCGCGGGTCTGGTCGCCGGCGGCGCGCATCCATCGCCGGTGCCGACGGCCGACGTCGTTACGTTCACGACCCACAAGACCTTGCGCGGGCCGCGGGCGGGGGCGATCCTGTCCCGTAGCGACTATGCAGCCGGGATCGACAAGGCGGTGTTCCCCGGGTTGCAGGGTGGTCCCTTGATGCACGTCATTGCGGCGAAGGCTGTCGCGTTCCGCGAGGCGTGCGAGCCCGAGTTCCGTCAGTACGCGGCCGATGTCGTCAAGAATGCCCAGGCGCTCGCGGCCGGATTGGCCGCTGAAGGGTTCCGCATCGTGTCGGGCGGCACCGACAATCACCTGATGCTCGTCGACCTCCGTCCGTTCGGTGTGACGGGAAAGGTCGCGCAGGAGGCGCTCGACCGCGCCGGGATCACGTGCAACAAGAACGCGATCCCGAACGATCCCGAGAAGCCCTTCGTCACGAGCGGCCTGCGGCTCGGCTCGGCATCGTGCACGACGGCCGGAATGGGGCCCGACCAGATGCGCGAGATCGCCGCGCTGATCGGCCACGTGCTGCGCGCGGTCGACGACGACGGTGCTGCCGCCGATGTGCGCGAGCAGGCCAACCGTCTGTGCTCGAAGTTCACCCCGTACCCCGAAGGCGCGTGATTTTGCAAGTGGTGAGCGAGTAACAGGGTGAAGGGTTACGCGGTCGTCCTCGCCGTCGCCCTCGGCACGACGCTGCTCCTGACGCCTTTTGCCCGGATCCTCGCGATCCGATTCGGCGCGGTGGTTACGCCGTCGTCGGACGCGCGACACGTGCACACGCGTCCCACGCCGACGCTCGGTGGGGCCGCGATGTTCGTCGGCTTCCTGGCGGCGATGGCCGTCGCCTCGCACATGGCGCAGTTCCACGAGATGTTCCAGTCGAGCTCCGAGCCGTTCGGGCTCATCCTCGGTGCGGGCGTGATGTTCGTCGTTGGTGGGCTGGACGACCTCATCGACGTGTCGCCGCCCGCCAAGGTCGCCGGCCAGGTGGTTGCCGCGAGCCTGCTCGGCTTCTACGGCGTCGTGATGTTGTACTTCCGGATGCCGTTCAATCTCTTCCACACCGACACGGTCGTGCTCGGCTCGCAGTTCGCGCCGCTCGTCACCGCGCTGTGGGTCGTGTTGATGACGAACGCGGTCAACCTCATCGACGGGCTCGACGGATTGGCCGTCGGCATCGTCGCGATCGGGGGCGGTGCGCTCTTCTTGTTCGCCGACCGGTTGTTCAAGCAGAACTACATCGACGGAACGAACATCGGACCGCTCGTCGCGATCATCGCGGTCGGTGTGTGCCTGGGGTTCCTCCCGTTCAACTGGCATCCGTCGAAGATCATCATGGGAGACGCAGGCGCCTTGTTCTTGGGCGTGTTGCTCGCGGTCCCGACCATCACCATCGGCGGACGAACCGATCACGCGTTCTCCGGAAACACGTTCTTTTTCTTCGGGCCGCTGCTGATCCCGGTACTGATCCTGGGCGTGCCGATCCTCGACACGGTCTTTTCGTTCCTCCGGCGCACCATCCACCGCCAAAGGTGGCACCAGGCCGACGCCGGTCACCTGCACCACCGGCT
>JALYLU010000413.1 GCA_030774075.1 Actinomycetota bacterium
CGTCGCGACGTCGACACCGGTCTCCTCGATCCAGTCCCGTCCGGTGATGCCGAGATCGAACAGCCCGTCGGCGACGTAGCGCGGGATCTCCTGCGGGCGCAGGATCGTGACGTCGACGACGCGCGGGTCGTCGATGGTGGCCTTGTAGTCGACGTCGGACGCGCGCGTGAGCGCGAGGTCGGCGTCCTCGAAGAGTTGAAGGGTCGCTTGCTCGAGCGAGCCCTTCGGGAGCACCAGACGCAGCACGCCGTCAGGATAGGTGGCCGGCGACCAACAGCCGGTAGCCAATATCGATCTCGGTGAGGTCGCGGAGCTCGCGGTGCCGCTCGTCCCACAGACCGCTTTCGAGGTCGCGGCGAAGTCGCTCGGTTCCCGCGCGGCGCACTTCGGGATCGAGCTGCGCGAACGAAGAGATGCCCCCCTGCACGAGCGGATCGAGATACGCCTCCGGCCGGTTCCAATAGCAACCCGCGAACCCGTCGTGGCAATCGGCCGGCACCGGCACCGGCTCGACGTGTCGCACCGCGAGCGTGGCCGCGAGGCGGTCGAGACCGGGGGCCGCGCGCTCCGAACCGAGATCGAGGATGTCGGGGAAGTACTCACCGACGAACCACAGCGCCGACGCCAGCGACGGCTCGAAGAAGAAGATCACCTGCCGGCGTGCGACGCGCTGCATCTCTCGCAAGCCGGATTCGAGGCCGTCCCAGTGGTGCACGGTGAGTGTGGCCAACGCGGCGTCGAACGCGTCGTCGGGGAAGGGCAACGCCTCGGCGCGCGCGAGCACCGCGGGTGAGGCGTTCGCCGGACGCTGCCGCAACATCGTCACGGAGGGGTCGGCCGCGACGACGAGCCGATCGGCGGGCTCGTAGCTCCCGGCTCCGGCGCCGACGTTCACGATTCGCATGGTTTCGGCGCGCCCGGAGTCTCCGAGCGCGGCGGCGATCTGAGCCGCGATACGCGGGTCGGCCCGGCGCGTGGAGCTGTACGTGCGCCCGATCGTGTCGTAGCGCGTCACGGCAGCCCGCGCAGCAGAGACACCATCTCGATCGCAGTGAGCGCGGCCTCTTCGCCCTTGTGCCCCTCTTTGCCGCCGAGCCGGTCGCGTGCCTGCTCGCGGTCGTCGACGGTGAGCACGCCGAAGATCACGGGGACACCGGTGTCGAGCCCGGCGCGCGTGATGCCTGCTGCGGTCTCGCCGGCGACGTATTCGAAGTGCGCAGTCTCGCCGCGGATCACCGCACCGAGGCAGATGACCGCGTCGACCGTCCCCGAAGCCGCGAGCCGCTTCGCGACGAGCGGCGCCTCGAATGCGCCCGGTACCCACAGAACCGTGACGTCGGCCGCTTCGTGCTTGCGCAGGATCCGCTCCGCGCCGTCGAGGAGCTCCTCGGTGATGTCGCGGTTGAAGCGCGCGACGACGATCGCGAATCGCATGCCGGTCGCGTCGAGGTCACCCTCTTTCGCCGCGTACTCCCCCATCGCTCAGGATCCTCCGAGCTCCTCGTCGACGTCGTTCTTGGGGCCGAGGCCGAGCAGGTGCCCGAGCTTGCTCTGTTTGGCGCGCAGGTACGCGATGTTCTCCTCGTTCGGCACCGTGCGCATGGGCACCCGCTCGATGATCTCGAGGCCGTAACCCTCGATGCCGCCGTACTTCGCGGGATTGTTCGTCATCAACCGCATGGTGGTCACACCCAGATCGACCAGGATCTGCGCGCCGATGCCGTACTCACGCGAGTCGGCCGGGAAACCGAGCTCGAGATTCGCTTCGACCGTGTCGCGGCCCTGGTCCTGGAGCGAGTACGCGCGCAGCTTGTGCCCGAGGCCGATGCCCCGGCCCTCGTGGCCGCGCAAATACACCACGACCCCTTGGCCCGCGGCCGCGACGCGCTCGAGCGCGCGGTCGAGCTGCACGCCGCAATCGCACCGCAACGAACCGAACACGTCGCCGGTCAGACACTCACTGTGCACGCGCACGAGCACATCCGATTGACCGGCCACCTCGCCGCGCACGAACGCGAGATGCTCGGTGTTGTCGAGCAGCGACGCGAACACGTGCGCGGTGAAGTCGCCGTACTGCGTCGGGATCCTCGCCTCCGAAACCCGCCGGACGAGCTTCTCACGATGACGGCGGGACCGGATGAGATCGGCGATCGTCACCAGCACAAGGCCGTGCTCGGCCGCGAAGGCCTCGAGCTGCGGACGGCGTTGCATGGTCCCGTCGTCGTTCACGATCTCGGCGAGGACGCCGGCGGGATATCCGCCGGCGAGCCGGGCGAGGTCGACCGCCGCTTCGGTGTGGCCGGCCCGTTTGAGCACTCCACCTTCGCGATAGCGCAGTGGGAAGATGTGCCCGGGCCGCGCCAGGTCGACCGAGGTCGTCGTCTTGTCGATGAGCGCGAGGACTGTCGCGCACCGGTCGGCCGCGGAGATGCCGGTCGTGGTACCCACGCGCGCGTCGACCGACACGGTGAAGGCCGTCCGCTGGCCCTCGGTGTTCTCGCTTCCGGACACCATCAGCGGCAGCTGCAACTCGTCCAGGCGTTCGCCCTCCATGGGAAGACAGATCACACCACTCGTGTAGCGGATCATGAACGCCATCTTGTCGGGGGTCATCTTCTCGGCCGCGATGATCAGATCGCCTTCGTTCTCACGGTCCTCGTCGTCGACGACGACGACGAACTCCCCCCGCTTGACCGCGTCGATCGCGCGCTCGACGGTTTCGAACATCATGTTGGGCTCCGATCGGAAACGAGCAGCCGTTCGACGTACTTGGCAATGAGGTCGACTTCGAGATTGACGCGGGCGCCGGTGACGCGCGCACCGAGCGTCGTCACGGCGAGCGTGTGGGGTATCACTGCGATCGAGAAAGCGTCGTCGAAGACCGCGGCGACGGTCAGGCTGATGCCGTCGACCGTGATCGAACCCTTGTGCACGACGTAGCGCAGCACTTCGTCGGGCGCATCGAACCGGAAGACCGTCGACCCATCGGGTTGTGGCTCACGGGCCCGGACGAGTCCGGTCGCGTCGACGTGGCCCTGCACCAGATGGCCGCCCAGACGGTCGGCGAGCCGCACCGGCCGTTCGAGGTTCACCGGATCGCCGGGTGCGAGATCGCCCAGATTCGTCCGCGCGAGGGTCTCCACGACTGCATCCGCCACCCAGTGCCCGTCGCCGAGCTCGACGACGGTCAGACAACAGCCGTTCACGGCGATCGATGCGCCGATCGTGGCGTCGTCGAGCACGCTGACTGCATCGATCGAGATGCGCGCGCCGCCCGCGTTCGCCACGAACGAACGCACCCGGCCCAGCTCCTCGACGATGCCGGTGAACATCAGTGCCTTCCCGATCGCGGCTCGAGCTCCAGCCGCACGTCGGCACCGGTACGCGCGACGTCGACCAACGTCCACCGCGGTGCGTCGGCAATGGTGCGAGGTCCCGCGAACGCGAACCCGGCGACGCCGTCGGTACCGAGCAGCATCGGCGCGACGTACGCGACGACGCGCTGCGCGTCGCCGCCTTCGACCACCGCGCCGAGCAACGCGCCGCCACCCTCGACGAGAGCCTGGAGAACGCCCTCCCGTCCGAGCAGGGTGAACGCGGAATCGAGATCGACACCCCGCCCGGTCGCGCCCGGCGCGACGGCTTCGACCTTCGCGCCCGCGGCGCGCCACGCGTCGACGGCGCCCGCGCGGGCCTGTTCGGTCGTGATGACGAGCGTCGGGCCGAGCGCGATGTCGAACAGCGGTCCCTCGGCCGGCACGCGGCCCCGCCCGTCGAGCAGGACGCGCAACGGCGTGCGGGCGGGCGCGACGTGTACGTCGCGAACGGTGAGTGCCGGTCGGTCGGCGAGCGCCGTGCCCGACCCGACGACGATGGCCTGCGAATCGGCGCGCAGCTCGTGCGCGTCGGCGCGGGCCTCGTCCGATGTGATCCACTGTGACGTGCCGTCCGCCGCGGCCACGCGCCCGTCGAGACTGAGCGCGACCTTCGCCACCACGAACGCCCGCCCCGTGCGGCGGTGATGCAAATACGGCGCGAGATCGCGCTCGGCGCCCGTGGTGCCCACACCGCTCTGCACCTCGACGCGGGCATCGCGCAGCCGCGCCAGCCCCCGCCCCGCGACCCGCTCGTCGGGATCGCCGACCGCGACGACGACTCGGGCGACGCCGGCCTCGATCAACGCTTCGGCACACGGCGGCGTGTTGCCGTGGTGGTCACAGGGCTCGAGCGTGCAGTACGCGGTTGCGCCGAGTGCCCGGTCGCCGGCCTCTCGCAGGGCTGCGACCTCCGCGTGCGGACCGGCGGGGAACGGTCCGGTCGCGCCTTCCCCGACGATCTCGCCGGCGCGCGTCAACACGCAGCCGACCGCGGGCCAGGGCGCCGTGTGGCGGCGCGCGGCACGAGCGAGCTCCGTCGCTCTCCGCATCAGCTCCTCGTCGCGCACGCTCCCCTTCCCGGTTCGGGCCCACGGGGTGCGGTGTCGTGACTGGAGACGATGAACAGCCACGGCAAACGGACGCGGCTGGTGCGCGTACGCCGTCGTCGCCTCACCCTCTCCCATCCGGACTCTTACCGTCGGCCCAGGGATTACACCTGGTCGGCGCCCCGCTGGCTGCGGGACGTTCGCGGGCTTTCACCGCCGGTCGGGATTTGCACCCAACCCCGAGGGCTTCAGTTGTCAGTTGTCCACCGAGCGTATCGCCGCTCCGAAGGAAATGCAACGTGTTCTATTTCCGCTCGGGAGGGCCCGGGGCCGAATCAGTGAGGCCGAATCAATGGGGGTGCCCGCCCGCGAGCAGATCGAGCGCGTGTGGGGCAACGGACAACAGGATCTCGAGCC
>JALYLU010000414.1 GCA_030774075.1 Actinomycetota bacterium
CCGACGACCGGGGAGCCGGTGGAGACGAGGGGCCGCGACGCCCCTCCCGGCGCGGCGTGGTCGGCGGGCCGCGGGATGGAACGCCACGGCTCGTGCGGGCGCACGATGGTGACCGCGACCGTCGCTTCCGCCAATCCGTATCCGGGGCAGAGCGACAACGGTCGGAAACCCGCCGGCGCGAACGCGTCGGCAAATCGCTCGAGCGTGTCGGCCCGGACCGACTCCGACCCGACGATGATCGCCCGCACCCGCGACAGGTCGAGCGATCCGATGCGGCGGCTCGTTCGGACCGCGAGCTCCAGCGCGAAGTTCGGGGCGACGGTGATCGTCGACCCCGTTTCCGAGCACGTCCGCAGCCAAGACCGCGGGTTGGCCATGAACGTGTCCGGCTTCATGAGCGTGAGTCGAACATGACCGAATTGGGGGGCGCCCGCAGCCAGCGGCGACAGGAGCTGTCCGATCAGACCCATGTCGTGTGACAGCGGGAGCCAGGAGCAGAGGCCGTCACCGGCGACGGGCTCGAGCGCCGCCACGATCGCGAGGACGTTCGCACCGACCGCGTCGAGGGTCAGGTGGATGCCCTTCGGCGTCCCGACGCTGCCCGAGGTGAACTGCACCAGCGCGCCCTCCCCGTCGAACGAGGACGGAGGACCACCGGACAGTGTCTCGTCGAACGTGTGCACCAAGAGCGCCGTATCGGCAAGCAGCGGTGCGTGATCCGGGTCCGCGAGGAGCGTCTGCGCGCCCGCGGCCGCGCAGAACCGCGTGATCTGGCCGGCGTAGACCTGCGCCAACATCCCCCGCGCCGGTAACGGGAGCGACGCGACGGTGCACCCGGCGCGCCATGCCCCCAACAGCGCGGTAACGCAAGGGCGGGTGTTCGTGAGCACCGCCGCGACGATGCCGCCGGTTCCGACCTTCGCCGCGATCCACCGGGCCGCGTGCTCGGACGCGTCCCAAAGCTCACTGAAGCGTGTCGGTTCCGGTTCGTCGGCGATGAAATGCACCGTCCCGCGCCCGGTCGCGGCGTCGTCGAGCAGGTCGAGCAGGGAGATCGCGCGTTGACGGCCGGCGTCGGGACGCGGACCGGCGACCGGTTGGACCGTCATCGTTCCCGTTTCAAAGAATCAGCGGGACCACCGCCGCGCTGAACCCAGCCGCTCCTCCGACGAGAAGAACCTTGTCGCCGACGGCTGCGCGCCCTTCCTCGATGGCGAGGTCGAGTGCGAACGGGATGCTCGCGGCCGCGGTGTTCCCGAACCGGTCCAGCGTCACCATGCAGCGGTCGAGCGGATACCCCATGAGCGACGCGATCCGTTCGATGACGGATCTCGAGACCTGGTGGGGAACGACGAGCGCGACGTCTTCCAACGCCCAGTCGAGCTTCATCAGCACGTCGGTCACGAGCGCGGGAAGCCGGGTCACGGCCAGCTGTTGCAACTTCGTGCTTCGGCACTCGAAGAACATCCGTTCCGGTGCTGCGCCGTAGCGGGAGCCGCCGCCGAGCACGGTCGAGAGCTCCCAGTGACTCCCGTCCGACTCGAACGCGCCCCGCAGCACGCCGCGCTCCGGAGCAGCACTCGCCTCGAGAACGCAGGCCGCGCCGGCATCGCCCAACGTGAGTGCCGCCAGTCGAATCGGCAGATCGTCCGAACCGTCGATGTCCCACTTGATGGTCGGCGAGAGGCACTCGCCGGACGCGACGACCACGCGCGGCGCCCGGCCGGTCTCGATGAAAGCCTGCGCCACGTCGAGACCATTCAGGAAGCTGTTGCACGCGTTCTTCACGTCCATGACCGCAGCGCGGTCACAACCGAGCGCAATCTGGACCATGTTGGCTGTTGCCGGCTCCGCGACGTCGTGCGAGGCCGACGCGAAGATCAGGAGATCAACGTCGCGGGGCTCGATGCCCGCGGTCGCCATGGCTCGTTGCGCGGCCCGAGCGGCGAGGTCGGAAGAGCACATTCCTTCGGACGCGTAGCGCCGCTCGACGACTCCGCTGACGAGGCGGATCATGCCCTTCGGGATGTGCCAGCCGCCGCTGCACTCGTCGACGCGCGCCTCGACCATGTCCGAAGTCCAGACGTCGTCGGGCACGTACCGTCCGGTCCCAGTGATCAGGGCTCGGATACGAGACCCGTCCTCGCTCTGGGTCATTCTGCGTCCCTCCCACTCCAGACGTCGTTCACTCGTCCGAAGTGACGCCGCTGACACTTCAGAACCCCCGTTTGCCCCTCGGGATCCCTCGTACTGAGCACGACCAGGCAATTCTTGCTCGGGCGGCAGACTATGCCTGAGAACAGGAACAACTCAACTGCGCCCAGATGCGCCCTTTGACGGATTACGTGCTCGGGTCAGCGAACGCTCGTCTCGAACTCTCGGTCGAGGAGCGCGATTGGTTCGTTCTCCCAGATCCCGAACCGAAGGTGCCATCGCCGCAGCCAGCGCGGCGACCACCAGTTGACACGGCCCGCGAGCCTCATGAAGGCGGGGACGAGCGTCGCGCGGACGAGGAACGCATCGACGAGCACCGCGATCCCGAGGCCGACGCCGAACGCCTTCACGAGCGTGACCTCCGACGTGGCGATACCGATGAACACGATCGTGAGCAGGAGCGCGGCCGCGGTGACGATCCGGCCCGTCTTCTGCAGGCCGATCGACACTGCTCGCTCGTTCTCGCGCTCGAGGTCGTATTCCTCTTTGATACGAGAGAGCAAGAACACCTCATAGTCCATCGACAACCCGAAGGCGATACAGAACATCAGGATCGGCGTGAACACGTCGATGGTGCCCGTCGGCGTGAAGTGCAGCAGGTTCGCGAGATGGCCGTCCTGGAAGATCCACACCGTCGCGCCGAACGTCGCAGTGAGCGAAAGCATGTTGAGTACGAGCGCCTTGACCGGGATCAGGAGGCTGCCCGTCATCAGGAACAGCAGCACGAACGTCGCCAGCGCGATGAGTCCGAGCGCCAGCGGCAGACGGCTGGTCACAGCCTCCTTGGTGTCCACGAGCCTCGCCGAGAGTCCGGCAACAGTGAAGGGGAACGGCGCGGAGGTGGAGCGGACGTCCTTGACGAGTTGCTCGCCTCGACTCGAGAGGGGTTCGATGTCGGGCACGACCGAAAGGTACGTACCGCGTTGCCCGGCCGGCGGCGCGAACCGATCCGCGATCGCGTACCGCGGCGCGGGGATGATCTGCTTGTTGAGCACCACCCACCCGCCGGCGAGTGTGTCGACGCGCACGACGCCCGGAAGACTCACGAGCTTGCGGGCGAAGGTGTCAATCGCTTTCTGGTCTGCTTTGGGGTCGATGTCGGGGACCAGGACCGACAGTGCGTCGGCCTCCCTGCTCGCGAAGTTCCGGCGGTATTGATCGGTGGCGATTCGACTGGGCATGTCTTTCGGTCCGACCCGGTCGTCGGAGAGGCCGAGCTTCAGGTTGAAGAACGGGATGGCGAGCAGGATCAGCACGAGGCTGACCGTCACGGCGTACGGCACGGGATGAGCCATGACGCGATCAGCCTGACGACGCCAGGCGCCGCCCTCCGTCGTCTCGCGCACCTTGTACAGCCGGAACTTGTTGACATTTGGACCGAGGACCGCGAGGAGCGCGGGCAGCACCACGAGCGACGACACCGCGGCGAGCGCGACGACGGCCACGCCTGCGTACGCGAACGAACGGAGATAGGGAATTGGAAAGATCACGAGCGCCATGAGCGAGATTGCAACGGTGCCCGCGCTGAACGCGACGGTGCGACCCGCTGTCTGCATCGATCGGCCGATCGCGACGGGCGGCGACACACCGCGGGCGAACTCTTCTCGGTAGCGGGAGACGACGAACAGGCTGTAGTCGATCGCGAGCCCGAGGCCGAGACCGGTGGCGAGGTTCAGCGAGAACACCGATACGGTCGTGAGCTTCGCCAAAATGGTGAGCACGACGAACGTTCCCAACACCGCGAGCAGGGCGACGCCGAGCGGCAGGAGCGCGGCGACCAAACTGCCGAAGACGACCACGAGCGCGACGAACGTGAAGGGGGCGCTGAGGAAGTCGGATCTCTGGAGGTCCTTCTCGGCCTGGTCGGAGAGCTCGCGGGTTACCACCGCGACCCCCGTCACGCCGGTGTTCAGGACCTTATCGTCGGTTTCGAACTCGGGGGTCAGCTTGGCGGCCAGCTCGATCTTCTCGTCGTCGGTCCCCCGCAACGAGGCGAAGGCGAGTGCTTGATGCCCGTCGCGGCTACGCAGTGGAAACACGTTGTTGAGGCTCCAGTACGAGAAGGCGCTGACCACGCCCGTTGCCTTTCGCAAGCGCTCCGTGAGGGCGAGTCCGGCCGCGCCCACTTCGGGACTGTCGACGTTTCCGTTCTTCGCCGTCACGACGAGCACGAAGTCGGACTGACCCGAACTCGGGAACTCCCTGGCGATCGCCTTGGCCGTTCGGGTCGATTCGGCGCCGGGATCGAGGAAGCCACCGGGCGACAGCTTGTCGTGGACGCTTCCGCCGTACAGGGCACTTGCCGGCACTGCGACCAATGCCACTGCGATGACCCACCACCGGCGGCGGACCACGAATATCGCCAGGCGTCGCACGTCTCCCCGCTTTCGGTCGACTTCGCTCTCACCTTCGTGCAAGAGTGGAGAGCCCGCGCAGCGTACGGTGATCTGTCGCGCGGCGCACGCGGGAGGGCGAGATGACAGCGAAGCGAGAGCTCACTGACCTTTTGGAGGACGTCGTCCTCTTCTCGAGGTGCAGCCATCGCCAGCGCCGGACGATCGCGCGGCACGCGCAGATCGCCGAGCTGCCCGCGGGAGTCGACCTCGTCAAGGAGGGTGAGCCCGG
>JALYLU010000415.1 GCA_030774075.1 Actinomycetota bacterium
TCCTCCTCGCCACCGGGCGGCGCGGTCAACTCGCCGCGCCGCCACGAGTCGCGCATTCCCGGCCAGCGCTCGTCGATCTCCGCACCGGTGTGACCTTGCCACTCGCCGCCGTAGCGTTCGCGGAAACCGGCATCGGCGATGACCGGTGCCTCGCCGTGCGCGGCGATGATCTCCGCGGTGCGAGCGGCGCGCCGAAGGTCGGACGTGTAGATCGCCCGCGGCGCGAAGCTGTCGTGCGCGAGGGTCCGCGCCCGCGCCGCGGCCTGGGCCTCGCCGGCCGGGGTCAAGGGCGGGTCCGACCAGCCCTGCCAGCGGTGCTCGACGTTCCACGTCGACTCGCCGTGGCGCAACAGCAGCAGGCGTTGCATGGGAATCACAGTGAAGCAGAGTCGGTTTGACCCCGGCGTGAGCCGCGGCGAAACTTGACCAATCGGTCAAGTTGTGCCGGTAAATTCTGATCGCGCGACCTTGGAGGATCCCATGCCGACGGCCGTCATCGTCGACGCCATCCGTACCCCGCTCGGACGGCGCAACGGCAAGCTGAAGGACGTCCACCCCGTCGATCTCGCGGCCCACGTGTTGCAGGCGGTGGTGGAACGCAACGACGTCGACCCCGCGCTCGTCGAAGACGTGATCATGGGCTGCGTCATGCAGGTCGGTGAGCAGGGCATCAACATCGCCCGCAACGCCGCGCTCGCCGCGGGGTTCCCCGAATCGACTGTCGGCACGACCGTCGACCGCCAGTGCGGCTCGTCGCAACAGGCGGCGCACTTCGCCGCGCAGGGCGTGATCGCGGGTGCATACGACGTCGTGATCGCGGCCGGAGTCGAGAGCATGACGCGCGTTCCCATGGGTGCGTCGGTCGCCGACGGCAAGTACGGCATTCCGTTCGGACCGATGATGACGGGCCGCTATCCCAACCTCGTACCGCAAGGTATCTCCGCGGAGCTGATCTCCGAGAAGTGGGGTATCTCGCGCGAACAGAACGACGCGTTCTCCCTCGAGTCCCACCGTCGCGCGGCGCGCGCGACCGAGGAAGGCCGGTTCGACCGGGAGCTGCTTCCGATCACGGTGCCCACCGAATCGGGTGAAGAGATCGTCGACCGCGACGAGGGCATCCGCCCCGACTCGTCGCTGGAGAAGCTCGCGCAGCTCAAGCCGGCGTTCAAGCCGGACGGTGTGGTCACCGCCGCGAACTCGTCGCAGATCACCGACGGCGCCGCGGCCGTGCTGATCATGAGCGAGGAGAAGGCCAACCAACTCGGCCTGAAGCCGCGCGCCCGCTTCCACACATTCGCGCTTGCGGGCGTCGATCCCGTCCTGATGTTGACCGGTCCGATCCCCGCGACCACGAAGGTGCTCGAGCGGGCGAAGATGACACTCGACCAGATCGACCTCGTCGAGATCAACGAGGCGTTCGCGCCTGTGGTGCTGGCGTGGGAGAAGGAGCACCACCCCGACATGGCGAAGGTGAATGTGAACGGCGGTGCGATCGCCCTCGGCCATCCGCTCGGATGCTCGGGCGCGCGGCTCATGGCCACGCTGCTGAACGAGCTCGAGCGCACGGGCGGTCGATGGGGCCTCCAGACGATGTGCGAGGGCGGCGGCATGGCGAACGCCACGATCATCGAACGCATCTAACCCGGGCGTACCATCGGCGTCGGCCATGGTCGACGTTGTCTGGTTCGCGTTGAAGGCGCTCGCGGCGCTGGTCGCCGCGGTCGTGATCTACCTAGTCGGCGCGCGCAGCATCGGCAACTTCTCGAAGTCCGACCCGCCGCCCGACCCGTCCGAGGTGACGCTCGAGGACGTCGACTATCGCTACCGCTGCATCGTGTGCGGGGCCCAGCTCGTGCTGTTCGCCGCCCCCGAAGGCGACATGCCCGACGCCCCCCGTCATTGCCGCGAGCCCATGGTGCTGGTCACCCCCGTCGAGTAGCAAGAAACTGGTAACTCGCAGGTAGCCCGCTGCATCCGTGCGGATTTACCGCCACAGATATACGGTCCTTCCGAATGACTGGCGGGCTGTCGGACGATTCGCTGAGCAAACACGTCCATCAAGCGATGGGGATGGTTGCCGCCCAGGTCGACTGCGACGTCGAGGAAGCGCTCGCGAGGCTGAAGATCAGGGCCGACGCGATGGGCCAGACGCTGGAGCACACGGCCCTCGACGTGCTCGACCGCGTCATCCGATTCGACGAGTAGCCCGTCACCTCGTTCCCCACAGGTTGTGGATAACTCTGTGAGGAATCACACGTTTGCGATTCGGTCACCTCGGGTTAACCCGCAGGTCAGCGGTAGTTCGTTGCCATCAGGAAACCCCCACTGATCAGGGCGATCCCGAGCAGGAGGTAGCGGTTCTCGGTGTCGGCGCCCGGCAGCAGGTTCAGGTAGTTCGTCACCACGACGGCGAGGCCGACCGCGAGCAGGGTCGTGAGCCCGACCGGGACCCAGAGCTTCGAAGGCGGTGCCTTCTTTTGCGGCGGCGGCGTGTATCGCGACCGCTTGCTCTTACTCTCGGGCATGGCGGAAAGAGTACGCGACAATGGCTCGGTGCCGCGCGTGCTGGTGATCGACAACTACGACTCGTTCGTCTACAACCTCGTGCAGTACCTGGGTGAGCTGGGCGCCGAGCCGGTCGTGCATCGCCATGACGCGGTGTCACTCGCGGAGATGCAGGCCCTCGAGCCCGACGCAGTGCTGGTCTCACCCGGTCCCGGTCGGCCCTCCGACGCCGGGCTCTCCAACGAGGCAATCCGCGCGTTCGGTGAGGCCGGCACGCCCGTGCTCGGCGTCTGCCTCGGGCTGCAATGCATCGGTGAGCTCTACGGCGGGTCGGTGGTGCGGGCGCCGCGCGTGATGCACGGCAAGACCTCCGAGATTCGTCACACCGGCGCCGGCGTGTTCGCGGGCCTGCCCGATCCGTTCACCGCGACGCGGTATCACTCGCTCGTCGTCGCCCGCGAGACCGTGCCCGCCGTCCTCGAGATCACCGCCGAGGCGGAGGACGGGCTCGTCATGGGATTGCGGCACCGCGACTTCCCGATCGAGGGCGTGCAGTTCCATCCCGAGTCGATCCTCACCGACCGCGGGCACCAGCTCCTGGCGAACTTCCTTGCCGGGGCGGGTGCGGAAGGTGTGCACGCCCGCGCGTGACCTCGGCGAGCCCGTCGTCGAGCAACGAGGCCAGCACTTCCCCGTCGAGCTCGGCCACCGCGACCGGACCGGCTCGTAGCCGCGCCATCACGATCCCTCGGCGCTGACGGAACGAGCCGACGTATCGAGCCGGTTGCCGGCGCTTCGTTTCCTCGGCGTGGGTTCCGCGCGTCGCGCAGAGTGACACGATCGGGCAACAATCGCACGACGGCGCACGCGCGGTGCAGACCGTCGCGCCGAGATCCATCATCGCGAGCAGACGGTCGCGCGGCGGTAGACCTTTCCCGATCTCGCGCGCGCACTCCTCGGCCTCGGAGTCGGCCAGGCGGGTGCCGCGGACGCGTTCGCACACCCGCCTGATGTTCACCTCGATGCCGACGCGGTCGTCGTCGTCGACCTGCGCGGCGACAGCCGCCGCGGTGTAGCGACCCACGCCCGGAAGCTCGGACAGGTCGGCGGGCCAACCGTCCTGAACGATGCGAAGCGACGCCTCCCAGAGCCAACGGGCGCGGCGCGGATAGCCGAGCCGTCCCCATGCGGTGATCACGGCCGCGGGCCCGGCGGCGGCGGTCGCGGCAGGAGTCGGGAACCGGGCCATGAAGATGTCGAACACCGTCGCGACGCGCGGTACCTGGGTCTGGTGCAACATCACCTCGGACACGAGCACCGTCCATCGATCACGCGTCGCGCGCCACGGCAGCGCGTGCCGGCCGTGCTCGCGGTACCAGGGCGCGAGCGTGCCGGTCGTCACGGCCCGGTGGTCGACGTGTTCTTCACCGTCGTGCTGGTGGTCGTCTCCACCCCCGGGACACCGATCGTGAGCACGACGTTGCTGTTCGGCAGCACCTGGGCGCCTTGGTCGGGGCTTTGGATGACGACCTTGCCGACGTTCGCGTTGTCGACCTGGTTCAAGGTCGACACCGTGAAACCCTTCGATATGAGGTCGGCCTTGGCGTCCGCTTCGGACTTGCCGATCTCGCTCGGCAGGGTGACCTTCTGCGCACCGCTCGACACGTAGATGCTGATGCGGGTGTCGACCGCGACCGCCTTGCCGGCGGGCGGATCGGTGCGGCTGACGAATCCCGCGGCAACCGAGTCGCTGGTTTCTTGGATGGGCGGGCTCAAGTTCGTGAAGCCCTGCAGCTCGAGCTGCTGCGTGGCCTGGTCGAGACTCAGGCCCTTCACCTGCGGGACCGCGACCGGAGCCGGGCCCGACGACACGATGATCGTCACCGTGGAGCCGACGTCGGCGTTGGCTCCGGGATTCGGAATGCTGGTGAAGACCGTCCCCTTGGGCGCGGCGTTCGGCTGGTCCTTCGAATCCACGACGAAACCGAGGCCCTTGAGCTCGGTCGTCACGTCGGCAGCCGTCCGGCCGGTCGTGATGTCGAACGGGACCTGCTTCTGCGCGGATCCGCTGCTCACGAACAGCGTGACGTTCGATCCGCGGGAGACGTTCTTGGTGCCCGCGGCCGGGTCCTGGCGCACGACGGTGTCGACCGGCGCGGTCGGATCGGTCACTTTTTGGATCGTGGCCCGGAGGTGGGCGTTCTGCAGATCCTGCTGCGCCTCCTGGACGGTCTTCCTCACCTCGTCGGGCACCGTGACAGCTGCCTGCGCGCCACCGAACTTGGTTGCCATGAACAAGATCGCGCCGACGACCGCCGCCAGCCCGAGGAA
>JALYLU010000416.1 GCA_030774075.1 Actinomycetota bacterium
CGGTACCCTCACCGTCGCCTTCAGTGACATCGAGGCGTCGACGCAGCTTGCCGTCGCGCTCGGCGACACGGCCTGGTTCGAGGTACTCAGACATCACCACGATCTCGTGGGCGCACACGTACACGCGCACCGCGGCCGCATCGTCAAGCACCAAGGCGACGGCTACATGTTGTGCTTCCGAAGCGCGCGCAGCGCGTTGCTCTCCGCGATCGGCCTCCAGCGCGACCTCACCCGCGCGGAGCGGGTCGACGACCGCGAATTGCGCGTCCGCATCGGCGTGCACACCGGGGAGGTGGTCGTCGACGACGACGGTGACCTCTTCGGCAAGCACGTCGTCGTCGCCGCGCGCATCGGCGCGATCGCCCAGGGCGGCGAGATCCTCGTGTCGTCCCTTGTGCGCGAGATCGCGGAACCGCGCGGCGACATCTCCTTCGTGGAACCACGCGCGGTCCAGTTGCGCGGCATCGTCGACGTCGAAACGGTGTGGTCGGTCGATTGGCAGCAGTACGTCGCCAGCAGCTGATGCCCGTGCGGACCCGCGACCATGTTGGTAGCGTTTGCTCGATGCATCGCGCTCGGTACCTGGCTGCTGGTCCGACGTTGGTCCTTGTCTCGGCGCTCCTGGCCACGGGTTGTGGCAGCGACGCCAAGAACGAGGGCGCGGCCGCGTCGTCGACGACGACAACCGTGGCGAAACAGAACGCGTGCCCGACCGACGGTTGTTCGGTCACGATCACAGATGTGAAGAAGGAAGGCCGCGAGCTGCGCGTCACGTGGACTGCGAACTACGCGCCGGACTTCTCGAAGAACCACATTCACGTGTACTGGAGCAAGTACACGGCCGACCAGGTGAGCGACGACGCGGCGAAACGGAAGGTGGTCCAGGGAGAGTGGGAACCGACCGACTCCTACCCCACGTACCTCACTGAGGGGGCGGCGTCGACGAAGGTTCGCGGCGACTCCACGAAGATCTGCGTCACCGCCGGTGATCGTGACCACATCGTGATCGACTCCTCGATCGTCAACTGCCGCGACATCTCCGACCTCTTCTGACGCCACTTCGGGCGCGCGCGTGCACAATCTCCCTGCGCAGATCTCTCGCTACCGGGTGCGTTCGATACTGGGCGTAGGTGGGTTCGGCGTCGTCGTCGCGGCCTTTGACGAGGCGCTGGATGCGCACGTCGCGATCAAGGTGCTCGCGGCGGAGCACGCGGACGATCCGCCCACACGCGACCGCTTCGTGCGCGAGGCCCAACTGCTTCGCCGCGTGCGGAGCCCGCATGTCGTCTCCGTGCACGACATCGGCGAGCTGGACGACGGCCGCCCCTACTTCGTGATGGAGCTCGCGACCGGCGGCGTGCTCAGCGATCGCGTCGGCGGCGACGAGCGTGTCGACGCCGACAGCATGCGCGCGACGATCGTGGCGCTGGCCGGAGGGCTGGGCGCGCTCCACGCGGCCGGCATCATCCATCGCGACGTCAAGCCGGGCAACCTGCTGGTCATCGGCGTGCCCGAAGGCGAGGCCGCGTCGACGAGCGTGCGACGGGGTCTGCTCGCGGCGGGCGAGCGGATCGTGATCGGCGATCTCGGCCTCGCGAAGGACCAAGATCGCACCGCGGTGGGTCCGACGATCCTCGGTGGCACGCCGTATTTCCGCGCCCCCGAGCAGGCGCGTCGCGGCGCTGACATCGGTCCCGCCGCCGACGTCTACGCGGCGACGGCCGTCGTGTGGAGCCTCTTGACGGGCGAGCCCCCGGCGTCCGGCGCAGACCTGGAAGCCCAGCTCGCCACCGTGCCCGCGGCATGGCACGCCTTCCTCACCGGCGGGCTCGCCACCGAACCCGACGAACGCTTCGCGACCATGGGTGAGTGGGAGGCGGCCGCGCTCACGGCTCTCGAGCAAGCCGGCGGGCAGTCGGCGCTCGGGTTCCGCGCCGCGCGGCCGGGCGCCACCTGCCCGTTCAAGGGTCTCGCGCCGTATCAGCCCGAGGACGCAGCCTTCTTCTTCGGGCGCGAAGCGTTGGTCGACGAGCTCGTCGCCCGGCTGCAGTCGTCGCGCACGCTCGTCGTCGGCGGTCCGTCGGGGAGCGGGAAGTCGTCGTTGGTTCGCGCCGGGCTCCTCCCCGCGCTCGGCGCGGGCGCGTTGCCCGGCAGCCAGCAATGGACGGTTCTCATGTTCAGTCCCGGGCCCGACGGGCTCGACGAGCTCGCGCACCAGCTCGGTCGGCTCACCGCCGATGGCGCCGCGCCTTCGGCGCAGGACCTGCGCACGAACGCGCGGCTCGCGCGTCGCCGCGTGAGTCCCGACACGCGCGCACTGCTCGTGATCGACCAGTTCGAGGAGCTGTTCACACACGACACGAACGCGACGGATCGCGAGGCGTTTCTCGCAGTGCTCGCCTCGCTCACCGCGGCGCAGGACGCGCACGTACGCGTGGTGCTCGCACTCCGCGCTGACTTCTACGCGACGTGTGCCCTCTTCCCGTGGCTGGCCGAGCGCATCAGTGACAACCAAATTCTCGTCGGACCCATGCAGCGCTACGAGCTGCGGCGCGCCATCGAAGGACCGGCGTCGCGCGCGGGGCTTCGGCTCGAAGCCGGATTGACCGACGCCGTCATCGGCGAGGCCGGCGACGAGCCGGGCGCGCTCCCACTCGTCGCTCACGCGCTCATGGAAACGTGGTTGCGCCGGCGGGGCACCCTGTTGACGCTCGACGGGTTTCGCGCGGCCGGTGGCGTGGTCGGTGCGATCGCGCAATCGGCGGAGCAGGCCTACGACCGTCTCGACAACGACCAGCGTTTGGAGGCGCGCCGGCTCCTCCTCCGGCTCGTGGTTCCCGGGGAGAACACGCCGGACACCAGGCGCCGCCTCGCCTGGGACGAGGTGCGCAGCGACGGCACGACGCGCGACGTCATCGACATCCTCGCGGCCGAGCGCCTCCTGACCGTCGACGACCGCGGCGTCGAGATGGTGCACGAGACGCTCATCCGCACGTGGCCGCGGCTACAAGGATGGATCGACGAGAGCCGCGACGACCTGCGTGCGCTCCAACGCGTCTCCCAGGCGGCAAGCGTGTGGGAGGCGCAAGGCCGAGATCCCGACCTGTTGTACCGCGGCGCGCCGCTCGCGGCCGCGCTCGAATGGCGCGAACGAGCAGCCGTCGGGCTCGCCGACCTGCCGGATGCGTTCCTCGAAGCCGGTCGCGCGGCTCGTGACGCCGAGGAACGAGCGACGCTCGCCGCGGGTCGGAGACGGCGGCGTGCGCGCCGTTACGCGTTCGGTGCGCTCTCCTTCCTCGCGATCGCGGCCCTCGCCTCGAGCGTCGTTGCGTTCCTCGCACTGCGACGCTCCCAGGACAAGGCGGCGGAGGCCGAGGAGCGGTTCGTGCACGCGCTCGCGACGCAGGCCGATTCGCTCGCGGAGACTCGTCCGAAGCTTGCATTGCTGCTGGCTGCGGAGAGCGCGGCGCGCCGCGCGCCGGCGACCGCAGAGGCACAGAATGCGATCGTCTCGGCGCGGGTGGCGTTGGCGCAGTCCGACATCGTGCCCAATGGCGAGCCGATACCAGTCGGTGACGTGCTCACGGTGCTCGTCACGCCCGACGGGTCGACGATCATCACCGGTGCACGCGACGGCACGATCCGGCTCTGGGACGCGTCGAGCGGCGACGCCAAGGCGACGCTCACCGGTCTCGGCTCGGGCGTGGAGGAGGCGGCCGTCGATCCGAGCGGCCGATGGCTCGCCGCGGTCGGTCGCGGCGGAGTCTGGCTATGGGACCTGACCTCGAAGTCGACCGTTGGTGAGATGGTCGCGCGCCCGAGCGGTGCGCTGTGGTCCGTCGCGTTCTCACGCGATGGAACTCGGCTCGCGACCGCTGCGCAGAACGGTGTGGTGCAGGTCTACGACACCCGATCGCGAACCCCGCTCGGCGAGCCCTTCATCGAGAGCGTCGACTTCTTGAGCGTGACGTTCACGCTCGACGGGAGGCGCGTCGTGGCCGGTGCCGGGAGCGGGCAGGTATTCGTATGGGATCTCGCGAAACACGCGTTGGTCGGCCGGCCGATCGAGGCCCACGGCACGAACGACGTGTGGGAGCTCGCGATGAATCCCGACGGCGAACGCTTCGCCACCGCGAGCAGCGACGGCACTGCACGCGTCTGGTCGCTCGAGAGCGGCGCACGAGTGGCGACGCCGTTTCTCGGCCGGGACGGGCGACCGACTGCGCGCGCGGTCTCGGGCATTGCATGGTCGGCGGACGGCGCGTCCCTCTACGCGGGCGCGGCCGACGGCCGCGTGCACGAATGGAGCTTCGAGACGCAATCCGAAGCCGGCGCAACTGCTGTGGGGCACGACGATCGCGTCACCGACGCGGCCACGTCGCGGGACGGTCGTCTGCTCGTGACGCTCGGGCGCGATCAGGTCGTGCGCGTGTGGGACCTCTCGCCGCGACAGCCCGTCGTCACCACCGTCGCCGACTTCGGCGAACCCCTGTACGGCGTAGCCGTGAGCCCCGACGGCACGCGAATCGCGGCCGGCGGCCGGAACGGAATCGTTCGCCTGTCGTCGATCAGAGATGGTCGGGCTGCCGTCCAGCTCGGTGGACACTCCGGTCGTGTCTTCGGCGTGGCGTTTCTCGGCGACGGGCGGCTCGTGACCGGCGACGAGGCGGGAACACTGCGCGTGTGGAACGTCGAATCCGGAAATGAGGTCGCGAAGCGAGCCGGCGCGATCGACGGCGCGATCACGAGCATCGCAGTGAGCCCCGACAGGAAGCGCGTCGCGGCATCGGGGAGTAACGGTGCGGTGAGGGTGTGGGCCGCGGG